>CAZZML010000042.1:0-13350 GCA_964654735.1 uncultured Roseivirgaceae bacterium
TACACAATAAATTCGAGTGTATGAAAATTGTATCAATCTATATTTATCCAATCAAATCTTTAGGTGGTATTTCGTTGCAGTCGGCCAAGGTGTTTGGCAAAGGGCTTGCCTATGACCGAAGATGGGTGTTGATTGATGGTGAGGGGCTGTTTCAATCTCAAAGAACGTTGCCTAAAATGGCTCTCTTTTCTGTGTTGCTAAATAAGGAGTTCTTAACAGTAAAGGCACCCGATGGTTCTGAACTTACTATTCCTTTAAACCCAGAAGGAGAGAGAAGAAAAGTGAACATTTGGGATGATGAGGTTGAAGGACGTGAAGTTTCGGCTCATATCAGCTCTTGGTTTACTCAATATCTTGGCAAAGAGGTTTATCTTGTAAGCATGACTGAAGAAACCAATCGGTTAATTGATATTAGGTATGCCTCAAATGCTGAAATGGTAAGTTTTGCTGATGGGTATCCGTTATTGCTTGCTAATACGGCTTCAATGGACGATTTAAATGAGAAACTGGATAGCCCAGTTGAAGTAGATAGATTCAGACCCAATATTGTAATCGAAGGCGTACAACCTTTTGAGGAAGATGACTGGGCTAAACTGAGTATTGGGACTGCACAAATAGAAGTTGTGAAGCGTTGTGCTCGCTGTGTGGTTGTTAATATTGACCCACAAACTGCATCTAAGGGAAAAGAAGTATTACAAACTTTATCAAGTTATAGAAAAACAGGCAATAAAGTACATTTTGGAGTAAATGCACTTGTTCATAAAGAAGGTCTAATTAATCTTGGAGACTCGGTAATACTGAAACGACATTGAATCATATTAGAAGAATTTCATTAATTTTTTAAGCCAATCTCTATACAGAGCTAACATTAAAATAAATGTCATTGTCCATATACTCATAATATTAAAAATGGGTGTTTCAATTTTAGCCCCTAAAAAATGCTTATTAGGTGCATAAAATGGAGTTCGATAGTCGAACAGGCTAGTTGGGTGGATGGTTTGATAAATTGGGTCAATGATTTGGTGTAATTTTCCATCTTCTTCAAGAATACGGTTTTGGCTTAAGCTCTTGCTAACAGTTTTTTCAATATTTTCATTATAATTATTCCTTTTTAAAAGATCAAATTCTCCTTCGTGTTGTAAAGAAACCACCAACTTATCTTTAAGTATCATGGCTTTATTTTGCCTGGTAAGGTTATAGGTTTTGTATGTTTTTAAATAATTTAAGACACCACTTAAAACCTTTTGGTCAATTTCTCTACTATTGATTTTTTTATAATCCGGGAAATGATCTTCACCAACTTTTTGGAGCTGATGTTTAATTTCTGATCGTACCAACAATAATTTTTGACCTGCCATATAAAGGTCTTCTTCTTTGTCAGATTTAGATAACTTAAAACCTTCTAGCAAGGATGTTTCAAGTTTAGGTATTAGGTAAACACTATTATAGCGTGTGTCTGAAATAACCTTATTATAATTATAGAATTTTTCGCCAAAGTCGTTTTGCGTAAACTGAGCAACAAGCGAGGCCTCCAGTGCCCAGCGAGATACCATTAAATCACCGATAATTGGTACGTTAACATCATTTCGAACGGCTTTGTGCAGTTGATCGTACTGTACCACTACGCCACTCAATAATATTTGAGGAATTAGCAAAAATGGAATAAGAATGTAAACAGTTACCACTGAATTCATGGCAGATGAAATATTTAGTCCTAATAAATTAGCGAAGCAAGAAGTAGTAAATAATATCGCCCAAAAAATGAGATACATTCCATTAATTTCTAAGATGGTATTGCCAACTAAAACGAACAAAAGAGTTTGAATAGCCGATATGCTAAACATTAAAAACAACTTTGAGGAAATGTAACTACCCTTACTAAGGTTTAAGAAAGCTTCTCTTTGTAGAATTTTTTTATCCTTAATTATTTCTTCGGCACTAACAGTTAACCCCATAAACATGGCTACAATAATGCTCATAAATATGTATGACGGAATATTTTGGTTTTTATAAAACTCATATTCAGCACCAGAATACTTTACTATAAAAGCCAGAATGGCTGCTATAATAGGTGCCTCCAATAAATTAATTAACAAATATTGGCGGTTTGCTAGTTTTGAAAGGATGTCTCGTTTAATAAATATGCTCATCTGCGAAAGCAAATTGGGCAGGTGTAAGGTAGAAGTGGGTTTTTCAAGAACGGGCTCAATATTTTTAGGCTGGGGTGATTTAGAATATATTTTTGTCCACTCCTTAGGTGTTACTTTTCGTTCCTTGGTTTGGTTGCCGTATTCATCAAGTACTTTGGTTTCTATTATGTCAAAAACTTGTTCTGGATTTACGTTGCCACAAGAGGAGCATTCGCCCTCTTCGCTGTCAATCATTTTCATAGCATCTTTAAAATGCACGACCGATTCTACAGGCATTCCATAATAAATTTGATATCCACCTGTATCTAATATTAATAGGCGGTCGAACATTTTAAAAATATGGGAAGAAGGCTGGTGAATTACCACAAAAACTATCTTGCCATTTAGTGATAGTTCTTTTAATAAGTCCATTATATTCTCTGAATCTCGTGACGAAAGCCCTGAGGTGGGTTCATCCACAAAAAGGATACTTGGTTCGCGCAGTAATTCCAAAGCAATGTTTACTCGTTTTCTTTGGCCGCCACTAATTACTTTATCAAGAGGAGAGCCTACTTTTAGGTGCTTGATATGGATTAGTCCAATACTGGTTAACGTTTTATCAACCAGTTCAAATAATTCTTGCTTAGATAAATGACTAAAACACAACTGGCCTGCATAATATAAATTATCAAAAACCGATAAGTCTTCTAATAATAAATCGTCTTGTGGCACATATCCAATTACACCATCGATATGGTCTGGGTTTTGGTGGATGTCTATTCCATTTATTTTAACAACCCCTTCGGTGGGTTTATCAGTGCCGTTTAAAACGTTAAGCAAAGTTGATTTTCCTGCTCCACTAGCTCCCATTATCCCCAATAACTTTCCAGACCTTTCGCTGAAATTAATATTTCTTAGGCCGACATAACCGTTTTTAAAAGTGTACGAAATATTGCTAACTTCTAAAGATAGTTGTGGGTTTTCTCCATTTGCTTGATAAAGCGAAACTAAGTCGCTGTGATAAATAGTATCGAACTTACCCCTAACAGAACTACCTTCAGTAAACGCTTTAATATGGTTGTTAGATAACCTAATGCCATTTACAACTACTTCTGATGAGCCTATTTTTTTAATAAAAGCAGTATTTGTGCTTTTAAAATGAATGATAGCAATAAAACCATTAAGGTTCTCTCGGCCTAAATGGAAATAATTATTATTCTCATCATCTTTTTTGCCATCTATAATAAAAACATTCTCATTCTTAAAGTCTTCAATTTTTTGTGCAACAACAAATTCTTTAATGATTTCAAAATCGGTGAGATTTACTTTAAAATTTCCTCTAACTCGTTCAACTAATTGCTCTTCTCTTTTTGTAATGGTGCCATCTGCCATGGTAGCAGAAATCATTTGCAGAAGAATGGCATACATTTGGTGCTTTGTTAACTCGTTTGCTACTGAATGGCAAAGGTTGTCAATGAGTTGTTCTTCATTAATGGATGAAAGTTTGTTGAGCTTATCTATTTCTACATCAAAAAACTTTATATAATGCTGTACTAACTCTTTATTGAGTTGGTTCTTTAGTATTTCTTTAATCTTTTCTCTTTCGGCATTTGTTACCTGATCTTCTTTAACAATTATGGCGAATAGCTTCAGTAATACTTCTAATAGCGTTTTACTCACGGGTTGGTCAAATTTGTTATATAAAAAAAAGCCGTCCGCTAGCGAGCGGGCGGCTTTAAAAATACAAATTATTGATTTTTTAAGCTATTAATCTAGCTCTGATTTTGTTAACTTGTTCAGTTATGCTTTTTAATGTTTCATCTGATAATATTAAGTCAGCTTGGTTGTTTTTAATTTGTTCTTCGATGTTTAATTTTTCGTAAGCCTCAAGTAGCCCATTAAAATCTTTGATTAACTGATTAACCTCATCGTCTTTCTCAACGGTCTCTAATAGTTTAATTGCCTCAGCAATGCCTACTCTTTGGTCAAGTATAATTTTAATTACAGGCGTTAAAATTATGTTTCGCTGTGCTTCTGGCAACAAATCTTTAGGGTACGTATTTACCAATGTGGTTGAGAGGTATAAACCTTCTACAAAACTACCTGCAGTTACAAGTGCTGCTACTTTATTGCGCTTTTCACTTTTAAGGTATTTATCAACTTTATTTACAGTTTGGTTAATGAGAACCTCTAATGAATCTTTAGAATCTATATTTTCTTCAAATCGTTGCATTGCTACCTCATCTACCGCACTAAGTACACCAAGGTGATCTGCTAGTTTTTTAATGGTTTGTAAGTAATCAATCGATTCCTGAGTTTTTCCATAAGAGCCTAAATAAGCTACATCAGAAGCATAGATGCCGAGGTTTACTGCCGTTTTACTAAAGGTTGTTAAGTAATTATCAGCAGATTCTTTAGGGTTCATCAACTCCGAATTATAATCTGCACCTGTTGCTTCAATTAAAAAAGGAACTTCGGTAGGTGTAGGTATTTTATAAGTTACCTCTTCAATTTTATGAATTAATTCTTCTTTAGCTGCATCAAACTCAGCAGATTCATCAGAGGTATCCTCGCTATTTCCACCACATGCAATTAGGGCTCCTAAAAAAACCACTGATAGCGCATTATTTAATAATGATTTTATCTTCATTTCCAATTAAATTAAAATTTGCCTCAATTCTAGTTAAAATAAATGAAATTCCATTCTAAAAGATGTCGAAACCTTTAATATTTCGTGTTAAGATACAGTTTCATTTTCGATAAGTGAAATTATAGTCTCAGATTTTGAAGATAGCTGATTTTTTAAGGTATTGATAAGTAGATTGATGGAAGTATTTGAGTGATTCTTAATTTGGATCATTTTAGGCTCAATTCTAATTTCCAACTTAGTTCCTCTAAATAGAATTGTAAATTCAAAATAGGCCCAGTTATCAGGAATTGTAGGGTGAAAGCTCAGTTGATTATCTTCTATTCTAAGTCCGGCAAAGCCTTCAACAATCGACATCCAGGTTCCACCCATGCTTGTAATATGAAGACCATCATCGGTATCATTATTTATATTATCAAGATCTAACCTTGCCGTACGTAAATACATTTCATAGGCTTTTTCTTTTTTGCCTATTTTGGATGCCAGAATACTATGAATGCAAGGAGATAAAGATGATTCATGGACAGTTAGTGGCTCATAAAATTCAAAATTTCTTTTGATAGTTTCATGGTCATACTCATCTTCGAACATATATATGCCCTGTAAAACATCGGCTTGTTTAATATAACAAGACCTCAAAATTCGATCCCACGACCATTTTTCATGGATAGGTCGTTCACTTTGAGCTAATTCGCTTACTGGTATGAGCTCTTTATCTAAAAAGCCATCTTGCTGTAAGAAAATTTGTAAGGTTTCATCGGTAGGGGAATAAATATTTTTGATAATATCTTGCCATTTTTCTATTTCTTTACTTTGGTCGAAGCCAGTTTTAGATACGATGGTTTTAATTTTTTTTAGTTTAGAAGTGGACTTAATCTGTGCAATAGTATAGCTCAATGTCCACTCTATAAGTTTTAATGTGTACCAGTTATTATTAACATTGTTCTCGTATTCGTTAGGGCCTGTAACACCAAGCAATACATATTTTTGCTTCGATTTTGACCAGTTTACCCTCTGAGCCCAAAACCTTGAGATTCCTATAAGTACTTCTAGCCCGTATTCAAGCATATAATCGGTGTCACCTGTATAGCGAATGTAGTTATAGATGGCATAGGCAATGGCACCGTTTCTATGAATTTCTTCAAACGTAATTTCCCATTCGTTATGGCATTCTTCCCCGTTAATAGTAACCATAGGGTAGAGGGCTGCTCCATGGTTAAAGCCTAATAATTGTGCATTCTCTTGGGCCTTTTGCAAATGGTTGTATCTGTATTTTAATAAGTTACGAGCAACTTCAGGCTTTGCAGTTCTCATATAAAATGGGAGGCAGTATGCTTCAGTATCCCAATAAGTTACACCTCCATATTTTTCACCTGTAAATCCTTTAGGGCCAATATTTAAGCTTTCATTGTCGCCTGTATAGGTTTGGTGCAATTGAAAAATATTATACCGTATAGCTTGTTGTGCACCAAGGTCACCACCAATTTTAATATCACTTTCTTGCCATTTATTGTACCAAGCCTTGCTATGCTCTTTAAAAAGCTGAGAAAAACCTTTATTACAAAAGCTAGTTACTTGCTTTTTGGCAACATCTATTAAATCAGTGCTTTTATAGTGTAAGGAAGATTCAATAGCAACATATTTATGCAAGGTTAACTTTATTCCTTGTTTTGCATCTATGCTATAAATGTTCGCAACATAGTTTGGTTTTTCTACCTTGCTAGATTTAGGCAGGAGTAAACCTCCATCTTCGATTAAAGTACATTTCATTGCTGCACAAACATCGAATTTAGTTTTTCTTGTTTGTGTTTGAAGGTATGCAAGTTCCGAGGTAGATTTTTTGTTAATTTCAATCCAAAAAGTTTCGTCATAATTAGAATCTGAATTGATGATTCCTCCATCTAAAAAAGGTTCAAACTCAATTTTTCCACTAAAATTTAAGGGCGTTATAGCATATTCAATAGCTCCTAAGTCCTTTTCAACAAGGCTTATAAATCGTTTTGATTCAATTTGTACTTTTTTGCCATTGGTAAGCGTAGCTATAGCTCTTCTAATAAGTACTCCTTCATGCATATTAAGTTCTCTCCTAAACTCATGAATGATGCATTTGTTTAAGTCAAAGGTTTCACCCTCAATTTTTATATTAACCCCAATCCAATTAGTTGAGTTAATAATTTTGGCGAAGTACTCAGGGTATCCATTTTTCCACCAGCCAACCCGTGTTTTATCAGGGTAGTAAACACCGCCTATATAAGAACCTTGCAAGGTGTTGCCAGTGTATTTTTCTTCGAAATTGGCACGTTGGCCCATAGAGCCATTGCCTATGCTAAATATGCTTTCTGAGACTTTATTGTTTTCAGGATGAAACCCTTCTTCAATAATGCTCCACTCATTAAGTTTTATAAATTTATTCATGCTGAGTGTGTTAATTTTTTAATATATTAAGTGCTTCGAGTACAGAAATTTGGTCTAGCCCTCCAACTACCATATCCGCACTATGTAATATGTTACTGCTTCCAATGCCAATACATTTCATTCCTGCATTTTTTGCAGCATCAATTCCTGCTTGCGCATCTTCGAACACCAGACAGTTGCTAGGTTTTAGGCTTAAGAGCTCAGCTCCTTTAATAAATACTTCTGGGTCTGGCTTAGCATTGGAAACCATCGTTCCATCAATTCGTGCATCGAACAAATGAGCAATGCCTAACTTTTTAAGTATATAGGCTGCATTTTTACTTGCAGACCCCAAGGCTATTTTTATTCCTTTATCTTTTGCATCTATAATAAATGACCTGCTTCTGGGCAATAAATCATTAGAATCTAAATTTTTAATTAGTTCTAGGTAGAATTTGTTTTTTTCTGAGGCCAATCGTATTCGTTCATTTTTAGTTTTATTCATTCCTCCAATTTCAAGAAGGATATCAAGCGACCTTAATCGACTTACACCTTTAAGTTGTTCGTTGTGTTCTAAGGTAAAGTTGAATTTTAATTCATCGGCAATTTTTTTCCATGCCAAATAGTGATATTTTGCCGTATCAACTATTACTCCGTCTAAATCAAAAATGAATCCTTTATTCATCGTCAACATCTTTAACTTTTGAAACAAGTGCTGCTGCTATTAAAAATGAAACACCACTTGTTACTAGTGCATAAACAGGATTGCCTCCATAGAGCAGGTTAACTATTGGGCCTCCAATAATTGCATTAATTATTTGCGGAAGCACAATAAAAAAGTTGAAAATCCCCATATAAACGCCCATTTTTCGAGCAGGAATGGAGCCTGCTAAAATGGCATAGGGCATCGCTAAAATACTTGCCCAAGCAATACCAACTCCTACCATAGAAAGAAGCAGCCAATTTTCATTTGGAGCAAAGTAGATGGAGAGCATTCCCAAACCGCCAATTACCAATGAAAGGCTATGCGTGCTTTTGCGGCCTATTTTTTTAGCTATGGCTGGTAAAAAGAAAGCATAAATAGCGGATACGGCATTATATACAAGAAATAATATTCCAACCCAATCTCCTGCATTTTGATAAGTGGCCGAACTTGTGTCGCTTAATGATAACCCATAAATATGATGAGCAATGGCAGGCGTAGTAAACACCCACATGCCAAAAAGGCCAAACCAAGAAAAGAATTGCACAAAACTCAACTGCCTCATAGTAGTTGGCATATTTTTGAAATCTGTAAAAATATTAAGAATACTTTCTTCCTCTACTTTTACATTTTCTTTTTCGTCTTCAAATTCAGCAATTTCTTCATCAGTATATTCAGAAGTAGTAAATACAGTAACTAAAATACTTATGAGCAGAACACCTGCGCCAATTATAAAGGACAAAAGTAAATTAAGAGGAATAGATCCTGCGGTAGTTGTATTCTCAAAGCCAGCCCAGTTAGTAAGTGCATACGGTAAACCAGAACCTATTACAGCTCCAACCCCGATAATAATAGTTTGCACACTAAAACCAAGTGTACGTTGGTCAGAAGGGAGCAGGTCAGCTACCAACGCCCTAAAAGGCTCCATGGCAATATTAAAAGAGGCATCCATAATGGTGAGCATTCCTGCACCTACCCATAAAGCAGGTAAAATAGAAATAAACAATTCTGCATTAGGCATTAGTACTAAGCCAACAGAAGCTAGGATAGCCCCTATTAAGAAAAAAGGTCTTCTACGACCAAGTCGAGTCCAAGTTTTGTCGCTATAATAACCAATGATTGGCTGAACAAACAAACCTGTCAGCGGAGCTACAATCCAAAACCAGCCAAGTTCATGTACATCGGCACCAAATATTTGCAATATTCTACTGGCATTTGCATTTTGAAGTGCAAATCCCATTTGGATTCCTAGGAACCCAAAACTCATATTAATGATTTGCCAAATGGATAAACGTGGTTTAGCTTTCATTTTTATTTATTGGATAGCACTAAATAGTCCCAAGGAGCTATTGTTATCTCAGATCCTTTTTCTAATGTGATTGTATTCTTCTCAAAATAGTTTGTCCATGTAACGGGTACTAGTTCTTGTAAAATATTAGCACGTTGTAGTGTATCTGACATATTAAAAAGAGCAATTATTTTTTCTCCTTCACTTTCTCTCTCAAAAGCATATATCTTGTCTGAGGAAGTGTTAATTCTATTTAAATCACCTCCAAACGACCCATTCCATAATGCCTTGTTTTGCTTTTTGAGCTTGTTCAGTTCGGCATATAGTGTTCTATATTCTGACTTTTTCCATTGAATACTGTCTTTTTCAAAAAAGGCTAGTCGCTTATCTAATCCTGCTTCTTGTCCGCTGTAAATAAGTGGCATGCCAGGCACCATATAACTAAACACGGCCATCATTTCTGCTGCATCTCCCATACGCTCCTTTACGGTTCCATTCCACGAATTTTCATCATGGTTGCTTGTAAAGTTCATTTTAATATCATCAGGTTGGTAAACCGAATCGTTTTTATGAAAATAAGTATCTAATTCAGCCGTTCCCATTTTGCCTTGCGTAATTTCATTCATAATATGGTGCAGCTCCCAGCCATAATTCATATCAAATGCTTTTACTAAATGATCTGGCTGATCGGCTTCGGCCAGCATAAACATAGGTTTAATACTATCTAACTGCACTCTTGCATCCTCCCAAAAATCGGTAGGAACCATCATAGCTACATCGCACCTAAACCCATCAATATTAGCTTCGTTTACCCAATATTTTAATGAGTTAATCATATAGGTACGCATTTCATTATTATCATAATCTAAATGAATTACATCTGCCCAATCTGGTACGGGAGGAGTGAAATTCCCTAGAGAATCTTTTTTGTACCAATCAGGATGTTGTGCTGCTAGGTCATTATCCCAGGCCGTGTGGTTGGCTACCCAATCAAGGATTACATGCATTCCTAGTTTATGAGCCTCGGACACCAAATTTTTCAAATCCTCTAACGTACCAAAGTCAGGGTTTACGGCTTGGTAATCTTTTACAGAATAAGCACTGCCCATTCCGCCTTTACGGTTTTCTTCTCCAATAGGAAATATGGGCATTAACCATAGTATGTCAACTCCTAAACTATCTAATTGAGGTAAATGCTCGGCAAATGCATTAATAGTTCCTTCGGGAGTGTATTGCCTGATATTTACCTCGTAAATAATGGCATTTTTACTCCATTCTTTTGGATCTTCAAATGCAGGCATATTTGCCACTTCATTTTTTGGGTTAGTGTTACAGCCAATTGATAACAAAATGCTTATTATCAAGGGAAAGAAAATGTTTTTTTGTTTACTCATTATACAGTATTTTAAAACCATTGGCAGGAATTTTTACTGCCATTTTATTATTTTTAATTTCAGTTTTAGCATCTTTTAAATCAGTTAGAAAAGGTGCTTCAGTTATTATATCAGTTGTAACTTCAACTCCCGATTTGTTTAAGGCCACATAGGTTACTTTATCGAAATAACTCCTAGAATACACCATTGTTGAATCAGTAACATTCAACAGGTTCATGTCTCCATAAATTAGCGGTAAATTATTTCTTCTAAACTGAGCTAGTTTTTTAATTGTATTTAGTGTATTCCTTTCGTTAAAATTATGATTTTCAAATCGCATCATTCTGCGGTTATCAGGGTCGTTTCCACCTGTCATCCCAATTTCATCTCCATAATAAATTACGGGTATGCCAGGTACGGTTAAGTTAAACGCCATAAAAGCATCTAGCTTTTGGTAGGCTGTGGTATCAATAACGTTAATTTCTCTATTCCAGCCTGCATATTTAGAATCTTCATCAAATCGGATGCTGCCATCGGCCATGGCCATAAAACGAGGCTTATCCTGATTGCCTGAAATATTGCCCATTAAATGATGGCTGCCAAAATACTTTTCTGACTCTTGAAGTGCAGTAGCTAACGTAGTAAAAGAAGTTGATGGGTTTGCAAATGCCTGCAAGGCAGCATCGTATAAGTTAAAATCGAACTGTGCGTCCAACTCTCCACTATTAATATAGCTGGCAGTTAGCTCGCGACTTCCATACGTTTCGCCTATTTGAAATACTTGTTTATTACGAGCTACGATTACTTGTTCTTTGATCTTTCGGGTTAATGTTCTCCAAAAATACTCAGGGATATGCTTAGTGGCATCGTGCCTAAACCCATCTAAATCATATTCATTAATCCAAAAAACGGCTGAGTCTGTTAATATAGTTGTTATTTCAGGATTGGTTAAATCGAGTGTAGGGAGGAAGGTGTCAAACCAAGTGGTTAGCCTTTGGTCATCCCAACGCTCCGTATTTAAACTGCCATCGGGTAAGTATAAATTGGTAGCCCACTCAGGGTGCTGTTTGTAAATGGGGTGTTCTTGATGCACATGGTTGGCCACAAAGTCGAGCAGAACATTCATGCCATTTGCATGAGCTGTTTCAACTAACTCGTGTAGCTCTTTGGGTGTACCAAATCGGTAATCAATTTCATTAAACGAAATTGGCCAATACCCGTGGTAAGCAGAAAACTCTGTTTTAGGACTTGGGTACAAACCAAACTTGCCTTCCGGGTTTTGAACAATAGGAGAGAGCCAAATTGTTGATACTCCTAATGACTCAAAATAGCCATCTTTAATTTTTTGGGTTACGCCTGCAATATCACCTCCATGAAAATCCGCTTTGGGATGTACTTCAGGTACGTTAAGCGCGCGATTATTTGTTGGATTGCCATCTTTAAATCGATCTACAATCATAAAATAAAGGATGCTTGCTTCTCGGTCTGTTCTTTCAATGTTGGTTGTGTTGTTAAGTACTTTCCCATATTCTAAAGGAATAAGTAGGTCATTGCTAGTTTTTTTAGCGTTGGTACCAAGTATTCTTATAAAAGATCTTTTTATTGACTTTGCTGCATCTGGTATAGAAATACGGTAAACAGAACCATCTTCATTGATAAGCTCACTTTCAATTTCTTGATTTTGCCATAATGCAATAAGATGAGTTGTATGGATTGTATTAATTGATATTTGCTTTGAGCTAAAGGATTTTGTCGCAATTTTTGGTTGAGGGGTGCTATCTGCAATTTTAATAAGTGAATTAAAGCCGCCCATTCCATTACTAGTTTTTTCAGGATTTGTTGGGTCTAATGTTTCTTGCCCATCTATTACAAAAATATATTGATATTGGCCTGGAGCTAAATAAAGATTGAGCTTCCAATCATTTCCTTTTTTTACCAACACGCCATTATTAGGATTCCAACTGTTAAATTCTCCTTTAACTTTTACGTCCTTTATTTCACCATCATCTGGTAGGGTTAATTGGTATTTTTGCTTAAGCGATTTTTTGAGGATAATGCTAAATGTAGTGTCTCCTGAATAGAGTTTTAATGTAGTTAATGGGGAAGAGCCAGTCCAGTCTATAACTAATTTGTTATGGGTTAATTCTATGGGGCGATTAAAAAAATAAATGGAATCTATTAATGCAGGGCTAAGAAAATAATCTTCAATTAACAACGTATCAACTTCGCTATTCATCTGATAAAACGAAGCCAGACCAACTAGGTTGGTGTTGCTCTCTTGAAAAATATGATCTTCTTTATCTAGTGTACAAGAACTCAAAAAGCCACCCAATGAAATGGTAGCTAAAGCAAAAGTTAATTTTGCTAACAAACTAATTTTAATTGTACTATTCAAATATTTTATCATTGCAGCATGAACCAGTTTTGTTCCATATTTATTTGTCAGTTTATCTAATCTAAGTTAAAATAATGAATGATAAAAAAGAGTGGATTGGAAGTACTAATTAATTTATGGATAAAGGGGCTTCTAATTAATTAAACGGATTGTTTCAAACGTTTGCGGAGAAAAACGAAAGATTTTTTTAAATTCTGCTGAGTTAAAAATTGCAAACGTTTGCGGTGATTTCTTGTGAGTTTTGATTAAGCTACTAAATAAGACTGTTGAGAATTAGTACTTAGTAAAGAATCGGGAGGCATCCCTTTTAATCTGTTTTACTGATATTACTTTTTTAATATAATTTATACATCATTGCGAACGCAGTGAAGCAATCTGTACATAAATACAATCAACCAGTCATAGATAAAGCAATGGTTCG
>CAZZML010000043.1:0-13183 GCA_964654735.1 uncultured Roseivirgaceae bacterium
AATGGCAAATAAATGATTTAAGGCTCTTTACAGAGAATGATGTTCGGTTTTTAGAGCAGTTTAAATCTTTATAAATAAAAATAACCACAGAGGCCACAGAGGTCGATACACAAAGGCCTCAAAGTCATGGTGAGCTTTGTGCCTCCTTAGTGTTCTTTGTGGTTAATACAAAATATGGATAGAATAAATACAGTTGGTGTAATTGGTGCAGGCACTATGGGCTTAGGAATCGCCCAGGTTGCTGCTATGGCTGGCTACAGAACTATTTTATTTGATACAAATTCTAAAGCTGTTGCGAGTGCTTTTAAAACAATTGAAGCAAACCTTGATAAAGGAATAAAAAAAGGAAAGCTCAGTTTAGAATCCAAGCAAAAAGCACTAAGTAATTTAACAACTGTTGATGATTTAACTAAACTTAAAGCTGATTTAATTATTGAAGCCATTATTGAAAAACTTGAAGCTAAGCAGCAGGTTTTTGCTCAATTGGAAGAGGTAAATTCTAAAGATGCCATTTTGGCAACAAACACCTCTTCAATTCCTGTTACCCAAATAGCAGCCAACCTAAAAAGACCAGAAAATGTAATTGGTCTCCATTTTTTTAACCCTGCCCACATAATGAAATTGGTTGAAATAATTTCTGGAGCAGCTACAGACAATCAAGTTATTAAACAAGTTACAAGTTTTGCTAAAAATATTGGCAAAACACCTGTGATGGCTGCAGACTCCCCTGGATTTATTGTAAACAGGGTAGCACGTCATTATTATGTAGAAAGTCTTAAAACACTTGAAGAGAAGGTTTCTAATGTTGAAGGAATTGATCGGTTAATGGAAGCCAGTGGATTTAAAATGGGGCCGTTTAGATTAATGGATTTAATTGGAGTTGACACCAACTTTAGTGTAACCAAAAGTATGTTTAACGCCTTTCATCAAGATGTTAAATTTAGACCAAGCCGAATTCAACAGCAAAAAGTGGATGCCGGACATTGGGGGAGAAAATCGGGGAAAGGATTTTATAATTATGAGACATAAGACCCCAACTGACCGTCATTCCCGCAAAGGCGGGAACCCCTAAATTAGGGCAACAAAATTAACAGATTCCCGCCTTTGCGGGAATGACGGTAAAAATTAAAGTTGCTCCCGCACCAACCTATCAACTGAATAACCCTTGGCTTCGGCTTTAAAATTACGTACCAAACGATGGCGCAAAGCTGGTACAGCTATGGCTTGTACGTCTTCAATATCAGGGGAGTATTTACCTTTTAAAATAGCATGGCATTTAGCCGCTAATATTAAGGTTTGAGACCCTCTAGGGCCTGCTCCCCATTCGACAAACTCATTGGTTAAGTCTGTAGAAAGGTTAGAATTAGGCCTTAATTTATGCACAAGATTTACCGCATAACTTATCACATGATCCGTAACAGGCACTTTTCGAACCAGGTGTTGAAAATCAATTATTTCCTGTTTACCAATTATTTTATTAATCGTTGGCTCTTCATCAGTAGTTGTTAGGCTTACAATCTGTTTTTCCTCTTCTATGCTAGGGTAATCAAGAAAAATATTAAACATAAAACGATCTAACTGTGCCTCAGGTAAAGGGTAAGTTCCTTCTTGTTCTATTGGGTTTTGTGTTGCTAAAACAAAAAATGGTTGTGGTAAATTATAGTGCTTGCCAGCTACGGTAATTCCTCTTTCTTGCATTGCTTCTAATAATGCTGCCTGAGTTTTGGGTGGTGTTCTGTTTATTTCATCGGCTAACACAATATTAGCAAAAATGGGACCTTTTATAAACTGAAAGTTACGCTCTTTATCTAACATTTCAGATCCTAAAATATCAGATGGCATTAAGTCGGGTGTAAACTGAATTCGATTAAACTCAAAGTCGAGTGCTTGAGCCAGTGTTTGAATAAGTAAAGTTTTTGCTAAGCCCGGGACACCAATTAACAAAGCATGACCCTGACTAAAAATTGAAATCAATAATTGGTCAATGGTGTCTTCTTGGCCAATTATTTTCTTACCAATTTCTATCTTTAAGCTTTCATAAGCTTTGTGTAGCTTGTCCGCTAGTTCTACTTCGTTGGTTTCAGACATAAAGTTATTTTCCTAAAATATCACAGTGTTTAAATTGGTCGTTTACATAAATATAAACTCTATCGGCAGAATCAATTACCCATTGTTGCTCAGCTTTACTTTTCTTTTCGTTGAGTGCCGCTTGTTGAATTTTCTGCCAATCAATAGCTAAGTCTGCCTGATGTGGAGCTAATCTGCTTTTGTAATAAATAACTCTAACAGCTTCTTTACCATCTTGCATTCTAAAACTCATTGGTTTAGAAATACTGCCAACCTGCATAGTGTCTAACATAAAAAACACCGTTGGGTCAAGCTGATCTACAGAAACACTCTTAGCTCCTGAATTATCTAAGAAAAACCCTCCACTTGGAGCAGAAAGCTTGTCATCTGAAAAGTCCTTTGCTGCCTTCTCAAAAACAGTGCTTGAGTCAAGAACTAAACTTCTAATACTATCCAGTTCGTGCTCAGCCTGCCCAATGTCTAAATCAGAAGAGGAGGGTATAATTAAAATATGCCTCGATCTAAATTCATTTCCTCTACGTTCTAATAATTGAATAATGTGAAACCCAAAGTCAGTTTCAACAGGATCAGAGATTTCTCCCACCTGCATTTGAAAACAAACGGCTTCATACTCTGGTGCCAATTCGCCTCTGTTATACCAGCCCGGCAATTCACCTCCGGTTTTGGCTGAGCCTGGATCCATCGAGTTTTTTTCAGCCAATTTTCCAAAATCAGCACCCGCTTCAATCTGCCTTTTAAGATCAAATAATTTACGCTCTACATCTTGCTTCTGACTTTTCCCAATTTTGGCAATCTTTACAATTTGCGACACCTCTACTTCTTCTGAAAAATAGGGTAAGCTATCTTTCGGTATTCGTGCAAAAAACTTTTTAACCTCTTTAGGGGTAATACTTACATCAGAAGAAATTTGATCCTTCATCCGCTGAGCTACCATTTGGTCATGCATATCGTCACGCATCTCATCTCTAATATCCTCCAACGACTTTCCGTAGTACTCCTCTAACGCATCTACAGAACCACCTGATTGAGCAATAAAGTATTGCATTCTGCGCTCAAGTTGCATGTCAACTTCTACAGCCAATACCTCCACGGAATCTACTTCTGCAATGGCCAGAAGCATTTTGGAAGTGATTAACGTTTGCAACACCTGACACCTAGGATTGGGCCCTCCAATAGCTCCTCGCGAGGACATGTCTAAGTACATATATTCTATATCGGATAATAGGATAATATTATCATCTACTTTAGCTACAATTTCATCAATTATCTTAGGTTTTGCTTCTTGGGCAACACTTAAAGAAATTGACAAAAACCCTAATATGACACTACCTATATATTTCGAATGAATTCTGTTTTTTTGCTTCATTATACACTTCTTTCTCTAAATTTTCTGCTAAAGCTATTTTTCGCTTATTAATTATTATATCAACAATCTGATCTTTTACTACTTCTAAAGGGGCAATATCATCTGATTTTTTATACTCTGATATTTTTAAAAAATATTTAAAATCGCTATCTGCAACTTCTGCATACCTTCGATTTCTTAAAAACTGAACAGTATTGGGCGTTTCCGCAAAAGGAGACCCCCGAACTAAATCATCATAATTTATCCAAATTGAATCAACCAAAGTATAATTCAAAGCGTTGCCAAAACAATACTCCTGTAAATTCTCAATATCTTTTTCTCTGCTCGAGAGAATCAGTTTTTTTACCTTGCTAAGCTTAGGAGCATCAATAGGCAGTTTAATAAACTTTCCACGGATTATATTCTGCTTTAAAGGAAAATTATCTAGGTTAGTGTTATAATAAGATTGTATTTCCTCGTCACTCACTTCTTTATTAATATGTTGGTTAACAAAGTATGCTCGGTATTGGTAGGCAATTAAGGTATATCTATAATTTAAAATTTTTCTTTCTAAATCTGCTTCATCAAAATCAATTTTTGATTTAGCTTCATGTATTAATAATTGCTTTCTAACCCAGTTTTTAACGTAGCTTTCAACACGAGTAGTGCTATCGTTTTCCGAAGCACCTTCAACCACAATTCCCTCTAAATCAGATTTGTATAAATAATCTTGATTTACTCTAGCAACAGGTTCTTCCACTGACCCTTTGCTTTCCTCCTCGCTTTTTACTTGTAAAAGTTCACAGCTAAACAAAAAAGCAAACGAAATTGTCGCTAAAAATTTAATTAATCGCTTTAAAATTAGCATATACTTTATTCAAGCTTTTCTTATTTATTTTCACCGAGTATTTTTCCTTTAATCGTTTTATAAAACTGGCATCTAAATATTGTTGATAATCAGAAATCACCTTTCCTTTTATTTCAATTAATGGAGGGTAGTCTAACATCTCAGTCACCTTAATCCAGTACCATTTATGCTCAACACTAAATGGCATCTCTATTTTCTCCCTTTGTTCTCTAACTATCTGTTTACCATCAGCAGAGTTTATTGAAATAATTTGCAAAGTTAATGGACTTACGTTGTATTCTTTTAAAAGATTTGATTTTAGAGCTTCCCAATCTTTAAATTTTAATATTGGAGTAGTTTCATTTACTACGGTCTCCAATGTGCTCTTTGAATCACTCGAAAAAATAGCTGTATCCTTTAGTTTGATGGCATAATTATCCAAATTATCTTTATAGTAATTAATAAGGTTTAAGCTATCCTTCATAGAAAGGTTCCAAACGGAGTCTTCCATAATAGAAAACAATAAAATGCCATCGTAGTATTCCTGAACCAAAAAGGCATATTCCGGATACTTCAAAGGCAACTTTTCTTTCTCATAGCTTACTATTAATGAATCTTCATAGTTAATAATGAGCATCTCCATCTGCTCTTTAACCCCTAATCGCTTGTCGAACGGTTTCTTATTTAGTGTAGTAAGAAACTCCCCTGAAGCAATCTCAATTGTGCCCAATGAAAACAAAATAGCTGAATTGTTTAAATAGGAACTATCGAAGCTCCACTTATTATCAATAACCACCGAAGGGGGTATTTGCAATAAGTGGTTTACAGTTACTTCATTTTTGTGAAAATCATTCTCTGATTTTAATGTTTTTAGCATTTCAGAACGGGGCATGGAGGCTCTCCCGTCAGACTTTATTCTTCTCGCTAATTTACTTTGCTCTTCCTCATAGGTTCCTAAAGGAACTCGGTCAACCAGTTTAATAATATGCCAGCCAAACGGTGTTTGTACTGGTGCCGAAATGCCATTAACCTCTTTAATTTTAAAAGCTGCTTTCTCAAACTCAGGTACAATCTGCCCTCTTCCAAAAGGTTTTAGTTCTCCGTTTTGTACAACGGAGTTGTTATCTTCAGAATACTTTTTGCAAAGCTCGTTCCAGAGTGCTCCATTCTTTAAAAGAGAATCAATCATCCAAATTTTCTGTTTGGCCTTTCGTTGAACCTCTATTGCATTTTTATCTGTTGAACGAATCATAATATGGGCAACCTTTATTTTCCCTTCATTTTTTCGCTTATCTACTACTTTAATAATGTGGTAGCCAAATTGTGTTCTAACTGGTTTAGAAATTTTGCCCACAGGTGTATTATAAGCAGCGGTTTCAAATGGATATACCATTTGAAGAACAGAAAAATAACCTAAATCTCCTCCATTCATTTTAGCCGAAGGGTCATCAGAATTAGTTTTTGCCAGCTCCGAAAAACCTTCTCCTTTTAAGACTCGCTCTCTTATGTTGTTAATTCTTTTATAAGCTTTAAGGGTATCGGCATGGCTAGCATCTTTGGCAACTCTAATCAAAATATGAGAAGTCCTTACTTCCCACCTACTTCTTTCATACGCTTCCTTAATTAATGCTTCCTCTTCTTTTTTAGGGGTTAAAAAAGACTCTTCAAGCTGGCTCCTATATAGCTCAAACTCTTCTTTAAAGACCTTAGTCGTATCATATCCTAAGGCTTTTGCCTCTTTAACCTTTAGCCTAAAATTAATGTATAAGTCTAAATACCCACTAATACTATCCTTGCTGTTATTATTGGATTGGTTATTTTTTGCATAAGCGTAATTAAACTCCGAAGCAAAATGCTTTTCGTTCCCAATCGTAAACAAGCTTTTTTTGTTTTGTGCTTTTACCGATAAAATGGATAAGTATCCAACCCAAAAAAATAGAAAAAAATAATGTGTTCTCATAATAAGTATAATAATGGCTACAATTTTAATACAATCAACTAAAAGTGTTTAATTAAACGAATAATATTCCCTTTAGTATCGGGAATAAAATCTATTTTATCCATTATTTTCTGAACTAATAAAAGCCCGACCCCTCCTTTTCTCTTCGATTTAATAATCTCATCTAAATGAGGCATTTTATGGTTGCGCAAATCATAACCAAACCCCTTGTCAATTACGTCAAAAATAGCTTCATGTTTTTTTACATTTGTAAACACTTCTAGTGTTTTTTTACAGTCACAATCGGCCGAATGGATAATTACATTTGCACATACTTCATCAACTGCCAGTACTAAGGCATTCTTTTGAATATCAGAAAGAGCAGTTCGTGCCAAGCTATTTGCTACAAACTGCCTTACATCTGCAAGGTTTTCTTTATTACAATATATTTGAATACTATTCTTCATTCAAAACTCTTAATGCCTCTTCCTTGGTTGAAACTATATTCATTAGCTGATCCAGGCCTAACATATCGAACACATTTTTCACCTTTTCGCTCAAGGCAAAAAGAACAAACTTTTGTCCACTACCTTTAAACTCTTCTATATACGACATAAAAACCCCCAAGCCCGCTGAAGATATATAATGAAGTTCAGAACAATCTATCGTGATTAATGTTTGATTCGTGTTCACTTGGTTCGACAAGCTTTCGTCTAGCTGAATGGAAGAACTGGCATCAATATCCCCTTCTATGGTTATTGATGCAACCTTATCTTCAATTTGAGTTTCTATTTTTACCATATTTAATTAAATTTTAAAACCACCAAAGAGTAATCATCTTCTAATGATTCATTATTACAAAACTGATACAGGTCTTCAATAATTATTTCTTTAATTTCTTCTCCACTTTTGGAGTTATTTTTTTCTACTATATTTAATAGTCGCTTGTATCCAAATTCTTCTTTTTTATCATTTTGAGCTTCTGTAATACCATCGGTATAAAGAATTAAAATATCTCCTGATTTATACTCTACTAACGATTGTTGTATATACTCTCTAAATTTATCTCCACGAATAATGCCAAGCCCCAACCCTTTATTCTGAAAATAGGAAGCTTTATTTTCAATGGCATTAAAATATAGAGAAGGCACATGTCCTGCTCTTGCAAAATCAATTGATTTTGCAACGGAGTTAATTACAAAATACGAAATAGTAACAAAGGAGGTTTTATCTAACCCAGAACTAATGGCAAGATTTGCCTTATTCAAAAAATCAATAGGAGACAAATCTAATTGAGCAAGAGCAAGAAACACACCTTTCATTTGTGCCATATGAAAAGCAGCTGAAGTACCCTTTCCACTTACATCTCCTATTATTAAAGCCGTTTTTGTATCGCTAATCTTGTAGCTATCAAAATAATCTCCACCAACTTCATCGGCTGCAATGGTAAAAGTACTTATCTCAAAATCAATATTTGCATCAAGCTTGCTAGGCAACAACTTAGCTTGAACTTGCTTGGCAATTTTAAGCTCTTCTTTATATCGTTCGTTTATAATAGCCTCATTAAGCATTCTAAAATTAGCAATAGAAATTGCCGCCTGGTTCGTAAATGTTTCAATAAGTTCTATAAGTTCCTTAGTAAATCCATCTCTAACTTCTTTAAGTAAATAAAGCGTGCCTTCTTGCACTTCATCTATCCAAATTGGAAACAAGGAAAGCGACTTATAATTGCCAGATTTTAACTTTCCTGTAACACCTGTTTTTTTATTTTTGTTTGCATCAATTTTTTTTCTAAAAGCTAATCCTGAGTTAGAAAAGTTTGTTTTTACATTCCTTACTTCGTCATAAGTAATTTTGTCTAAGTATAATTCTTCAGAAGACTTTAGCTCTATCCAAGCGGCATCTGCTTCAACTGTTCTAACCGCACTTTCTAGCAAAATGGCGTACACTTCTTCTTCATTTTTCTCGGTTTGAATGGATTGTGATAATCGTTGAAAATTTACTACTTCCTTTAATTTTTGCTCAAAAGCAGAGGTTGTCGGTAAATTAAAAATGATAACCAGCAAAGAAAAAATGGCGTATGAAGATGTAAATACAAAAGCAGCTCGTATAAACATGCTATTAGATAACAACGATAAAAACTCATACGAATTTCTGTATGTAATTAAATTCATATAGAAATAAACTAAATACAGCAGTGTAACTAAAAGCAATAAAATACTTTTCCATTTTTGCTTAAAGCTTAGAAATGCCACCCATTTCATATTAGCAGAAACCAACAGTCCGAGAGCCACCACAATTACTAAAAAATACTCCTTCCCAGAAATTGATGTGAAGTCTAATAGAATACTGCCAAAAAGAAAATACTCGAATACGGTCCATAACAACAGTAGTCGTTTATTTTTTTGATATAAAATAAGCCTTTTCCAAACCACAAAAGTGGCAATAATAAAAGCAGTTAATAAGCCAAGGTTAATTAAGAATAGGAAGTCCACAACCAGCACATTTTTTATAAGCTGAGTGCCTTCCAAAACAAGATTAAGAGACCTTAAAAGTAAAGAAACTACAGTTGTGAGCATTCCTGTAACAAAAACCTTCCAAAGAAGTTCGATTAAATTTAATCGATCGGCTAGCTCTACTTTTGCTTTGTAAAATGTAAAAAGAGAAATTACGTAGCCAAAAAACAATAAGTTGGGCAGCTTATCACTAAAGCCAGAATCTATATTATTGCCCGCACTAAATTGATTGGATAGATCTACAACTGACAAGGAAAGCCAAGCCACTATAGATAGTCCTAATGCTATTTGAGCTGTTAATTTTTTAGACAATTTATTTTGGTTAGTTGTGTGCTGTTACCACAATAATCATCCCAAATGTAGCAAAATATAACATGTAAATATTATCAATTGGCAGGTAGATACAGAACGTTAAAAAAATAGCAAGATTTAGAAAGTAAATTGCTAAAATAGTTATGATTTTTGTTTAATCTTAAAACCTGAGTTCGACTTAGTGTCTGTTCAGGAATAAAGTTTACAGAATAAACGAAGTTAGTTTATGTGATAATAAGGCAAAAAACGCAGATATAGTATCGCTATGACGAGGCTTTTCAACACAATTAGCGCATAAAATAACAAGCTTAAATGTATAGTTTATTTCTGAATAGGCACTTTTCAGGAATGCTATCAGCTTTAAACAATTAAAATGACTCAAAGCGAGAACACAAAAAATAATTATTTGGTGAGGGTTAATAAAGTACTAAGCTATATTCAAAACAATCTTGAAAAACCTTTTCAACTCAGTGAACTTGCTTCAGTTGGCAGTTTTTCGCAATTTCATTTTCACAGGATTATAACGGCTCACCTTAACGAGTCCATAGGGAGATATATAAAAAGAATAAGGCTTGAAAAGGCTGCACAATTACTTCAATTTTCAAAAAAATCAATAACTGAAATATCCATAAGTATTGGTTATGAAACACTATCATCTTTTAGCGAAGCTTTTAATAAACAATTTAGTATATCGCCTTCTAGTTACAGGGTAAAACACACCAAGCTTAATCTGATTAAAAAATTAGATGTTCCTCTAAAAATCAATTTCGATTTTCAACCGGAGATTAAATCTTTGCCTGTTCAAAAAATTGCCTATGTACGGGTTTTTGGGAAATACGATACTAAAAGCATTGGAAAATCTTGGGATACACTTTTAAAATTTGCTTCAAAAAATAAATTACTCAACGAAAAAACTCAATTGTTTGGAATTTCGTATGATAATCCGGAAATAGCTGAAAATAGTAATTATCAATACAACGCTTGCATAAGTATTGAAAAAGAAATAAAACCTCAAGGAGAAATAGGAATAAAAGAAATTAACGGTGGGGTATATGCCATTTTTACCTATAAAGGCAACCACAATAATTTTGCGGCTATTTACAAATTAATTTTTAAAGAGTGGCTTTTAAAAAGCAAATATGAATTACGAGATACCGTAATATTTGACAGATATATAAACACTCCTATTGACACTGAGCCTAACGAATTAATAACGCAAATACATATACCAGTAAAATGAAAAAAATAGACTTTAAAAAAGAGTTAAAACAATTTTATAAAGCATCGGCTAAAGAAGCCATGTTTGTAGAAGTGCCTGAAATGAACTTTTTAATGATAGATGGAAAAGGAGATCCCAATACTTCGGTTGAATACAAAAAAGCCATTGAGGCTCTATATGCAATTTCTTATGCCTTGAAATTTATTGTTAAAAAAGGCGATATGCAATTAGATTATGGAGTTATGCCACTGGAGGGTCTTTGGTGGGTGGACGATATGAACGAGTTTGACATAAACAAAAAAGATAATTGGAAATGGACAGCTATGATTATGCAACCCAAAATTATAACCCAAAAACTTGTAGATACAACAATGGAACAGGTTAAACAGAAAAAGGGACTAAAAGCACTTGCTAAAATTAGACTTAACTCTTTTTGCGAAGGGGGAACAGCCCAAATAATGCATATTGGGCCATTTTCGGAAGAAGGGCCAACAATTAAAAGGTTGCACGATTTTATAGAAGAGGGAGGTTACGAACTAAGGGGAAAACATCACGAAATATATCTTTCGGATATTAGAAGGGCAGCACCTGAAAAATGGAAAACTATTATTAGGCAACCGATAAAATAGATGTTAAGCATAAAAATTTGCTAAAATCATCAAAACCACAAATTCTTCATGGGCTCGGTTCCTTTGGAGAACCCTTGGCAACCAGCCTTTGCATTAACAAAGCCCTACCTACTATAATTTGGGGCTTCTCTGGTAATACTAATATCATGCGGGTGGCTCTCCAGCATTCCGGCATTAGTAATTTTTACAAATTTCGAGTTTTTGAGTTCTTCCAAATCCGGTGAACCACAATAGCCCATACCTGCTTTAAGCCCTCCGACTAATTGAAAAATGACTTCTGAGGCTGTTCCTTTATAAGGTACTCTGCCAACAATTCCTTCAGGAACCAATTTTTTAACATCTTCTTCTATATCTTGAAAATAGCGATCTTTAGAGCCATCTTCCATGGCCTCAATTGAGCCCATGCCCCGGTAAGATTTGTACTTTCTACCTTCAAATATAATTACCTCACCAGGAGCTTCCTCAGTACCTGCCAGCATTGAGCCAACCATTACAGAGCTGGCTCCTCCGGCCAAAGCCTTTACCACATCGCCAGAAAAACGAATACCTCCATCTGCAATTACAGGTACATTTCTACCTTCTAGTGCATTTGCCGTTTCAATAACTGCCGATAGTTGAGGCATGCCCACACCTGCTACCACACGCGTGGTACAAATACTGCCAGGGCCAACACCAACTTTTACTGCATCTGCTCCAGCATCTGCCAGTGCTACCGCTGCTTCGGCTGTGGCTATATTTCCAACAATTACATCAATGGTTGTAAATGCTTTTTTCACTTGTTTGCAAGCTTCAATTACTCCTTTTGAATGTCCGTGAGCCGTATCAATGCTTACAACATCAACTCCAGCTTCTACTAATTTCTCTACACGAGCCATCAAATCTGCCGTTACTCCAACAGCTGCTCCAACTCTTAACCGCCCAAATTTATCTTTACAAGCATTAGGCCTATCCTGCTTTTTTAAAATGTCTTTATAAGTTACTAAGCCTGTTAAAACCCCTTTTGCATTTACAATTGGCAATTTTTCTATCTTGTGCTGCATTAATACTTTTTCTGCATCAGCTAATTCAACTCCTTCAGCAACTGTTATAATATCATCCTTTGTCATTACTTCACCAACCAACTGCTTCATATCAGTTAAAAATCGAAGATCTCTATTTGTTAAAATACCAATAAGTACCCCTTCTTCTTCCACAATAGGAATACCTCCAATTTTATTTTCCTGCATTAGCTTATTGGCTTCACCAATGGTTGCGTCTTTAGGTAATGTAATGGGGTCTAAAATCATCCCACTTTGCGAACGCTTTACTTTACGAACCTGAGCAGCTTGAGCATCCATTGTCATATTTTTATGAATAAAGGCAATACCGCCTTCAAGTGCCATAGAAATGGCCATTTCTGCTTCAGATACAGTGTCCATAGCTGCAGAAGCAAAAGGAACATTTAATGTGATATTTTTACTGAGTTGAGTTTTTGTAGAAACTTCTCTTGGTAAAACCTCCGAGTAACGAGGTAATAAAAGCACATCATCGTAAGTTAGTGCTTCAAAAAGGAATTTTGTGGAATCTAAAGACATAGCAAATAAGGGTATTTATTTGCCGCACAAAACTAAAGGCTTTTGACTTATTAATGGTATTAATTTCAATAATTAAATACTGTCATCCGAGTAAAAATCTAACATTAAGAATATCTTAGAAAGACACCCCCTATAGTCCCCTCAAGGGGACATCTGATCGAATCTCCTCTTGAGGGGAGAAAAAGGGGGATGTTTTTAGGAAATGATAAAAATCGCTTTAAATTCATCATAAACTACCTTTTTTAGGTCAAGTTTTAATTACTCGGATGATAGTAATAATTAAACACTATATTTCATCATGAAGTCACTCTTAAGACTTATATTTTTAATGGTTTATGCCATTCTACTAAGCCAAACAAATGGCTTAGCTCAGCAACTAAAAACCGAAGGAATTGCTTCCTTTTATGCCGACAAGTTTGTAGGTAGAACAACGGCTAGTGGAGAAAAATACAAGCATAATAAATTAACTGCTGCACATAAAACTTTGCCCTTTGGCACTAAAGTTAAAGTAACCAACTTAAGCAATAAAAAATCGGTGGTTGTCATAATAAATGATAGAGGCCCTTTTGTAAAAGGTAGAATCATTGATCTTTCAAAATCGGCAGCCAAAAAGCTTGATTTTATCAATCAGGGAATTACAAAAGTTAAGATTAAAGTATTACCTTAAATCCGCAAGGAACTTTGTGATGAAAGCCATAAGATGTTGTTAGTCAG
>CAZZML010000044.1:0-12925 GCA_964654735.1 uncultured Roseivirgaceae bacterium
TGACTGAATGACATCATATTATGGCTTGTAATAGATTTTTCTTGCGGATTTAAGGAACTAATAGAGAAGTGGTTTTTATACATAAGCATCTTCAAAATGGATTTGGTTTTTGAATCAAACAACAAGTATAACGCAAAGGTTATGCTCAATAAAACAATAGTTGTATTTTTATATCTTATTGCATTGTTTAAATAAACCAAATATTCATTACCTATGAAAAAGGCTATTATCATCTTCGCTTCGTTGCTTGTTGTTCTTTTCGGCATTCTGCTATCCTTACCCTACTTTTTTAAGGAGGATATAAAAGCCGCCATTGATGAAGAATTAGCTGCCTCGGTTAATGCTGATATTAATTTTGATATAGATAATTTTAGCGTTTCGCTATTTCCTAATTTTCCTAACCTTACCGTGGGTATTCAAGATTTTGCAGTAGTAGGGCGAGATGATTTTGCAGGAAAAGTGCTGTTCTCTACGCAAAAATTTGAAGTGGTTATTAATCTTAAAAAAATTGTTTTTGATGACCAGATGAGTGTAGAGGGCATTCTGCTAGACCACCCTGTAATTTGGATTAAAGTACTAGCAAATGGCAAGGCCAATTATGACATTGCCATCCCCTCAGAAGAGGTGGAAGAAGAAATCGAAGAAAATTCAGAAGAGGCCTCGGAATCATTTAATATGTTCATCGAAAAATGGCAAATTATTGGGGGCGATATTACCTATGATGATGAAACCATTCCATTTTTAATGGAAATTAAGGCCTTAAATCATACGGGATCAGGAGATTTTTCTCTCACATTATTTGATATGAACATGCAAACAGAAGCTACGCTTGCCACCATAAGCTACGATGATGTAACGTATATGGAAAATAAAAAACTTACAGCAGATATGACGCTTGCCATGGACATGGATCAGATGAAATTTACATTTAATGAGAATGTGTTCAAATTGAATGATTTTGCTATGGGCGTTGATGGTTGGTTTAGCATGCCCGAAAATGGATTTGATATGGATTTGAAAATTACCTCTAAAAATAACAGCTTTAAAAGTGTACTCTCACTAATACCAGCCTTATATGCTACAGATTTTGAAGGCTTAACTGCTTCTGGATCGGTTGATTTTAACACCAGCCTAAAAGGCATGTACACCGATAATCGCATGCCTGCTTTTAATGTGTTTATGGGCATTAAAGATGGCCGTTTTCAATATCCTGATTTACCCACTGCTGTTGATAATGTGCAGTTTAAGATGTTGGTGGAGAATACAGATGGCAATATTGATAACACGAAAATTAACATTAGTCAATTTTATGTTGAATTGGGCAAAAACCCCATTGATGCCACTTTAAAAATCGACAACCTGATTGATTACCCGCTTGATTTAAACGCTTCGGCCAGCATTAATTTTGCAGATATGATGCAGCTTTTCCCGATGGAGGGAATGGAGCTCAAAGGGTTGCTGGATGCCAATATCCAAGCCAAGGGGGTGTATGACACACTAACTTCTACCATTCCGGCCAGTGGTAGTTTTAATTTGTTAGATTTTTATTATGCTGATGCAGAATACCTGCCTCAAGGAATAATCATTTCAATCGCCAAGGCAAGCTTTACCCCGGAAAGCATTAATCTAGATGCCTTTGAATCCAAGGTAGGCCAAAGTGATTTTGCAGCCACAGGTAAGCTTAGCAATTATATTAATTATGCTTTAAAACCCAATGAAGTACTAGCAGGAAACTTAACACTAACTTCAAATTATATTTTAGTGGATGAATTTATGACCACTACAGAAACTGAGACAGAAACAATCTCCGACTCTACTTCTACTGAAGAGGAGACTTACGACACATCAATTCCCAAGAATATCGATTTTGTGATGAAAGCTAATCTTAAAAAAATTGAGTACGATGGGTTACTTTTAACCGATGCTAAAGGTGCTATTATTATTAAAGAAGGGGTATTAGATATGAACAATTTGAGTACCAAAACCCTTGGGGGTAAAATAGTTTTTAATGGAGTGTATGACACCAAAAACCCTTCGATGCCCAAATTTGACATGGATTTTGGCATTAATAGTATTTCTATTCCAGCCTCATTTAAGGCGTTTAACACCGTGCAAAAAATGGCACCAATTGCTGAAAATATGCAAGGCAACCTTACTGCCAACTTTGCAATGCGTGGCGATTTAGACCAAGAATTAATGCCCATAAATGAAACCGTAAATGGAGGTGGTTTATTACACATTGCTTCTGCTAAATTATCAGGTGGAAAATTTGTAACAGCACTGAGCAAGTTTATCAGTAAAGGAACCAAAGAAGAAATGGCTTTGAAAGATATTAAGATGCAGGTGAAAATAGAAAATGGGGCTGTAAACGTGGCACCTTTTGATGTGATCATTGATGGCAATAAATCAACCATATCGGGCAGTACCAGCCTTGAGGGCATCCTTGATTATAAAATTGCCACCAGTATTCCTGCTGGCCAATTAGGAGAGCAAGCCAATGCAGCACTTAATAAATTAATGGGCAATTCTGAAAAACCATCTTCCAAAATTAACCTTAACCTTGGCGTTACCGGGCCTTACGATAGCCCAAAAGTAAGCTTGCTTGGTTCTGATATGAAAGATGCAGTTAAAGAAAAAGTAACAGAAGCGGTTGTAAAAAAGGGAGCAGAATTGGCCAAAGAAAAATTAGGCGTTGATGTTCCAACTAGTAAGGAAGAAGTTAATGCCAAAGCCAAAGAAGAAGCCGATAAGCTATTGGCTGATGCCCAAAAACAAGCCGATAAAGTAAAAGAAGAAGCAAAAAAGGCAGCAGCACAAATTAGAGCAGAAGCTCAAAAACAAAGCGATGCGTTAATGGAAGAAGCGGGTGGTAACTTTCTTAAACAAAAAGGGGCAAAAATTGCCGGCAAAAAACTAGTGGATGAAGGCAATAAAAAAGCAGCAAAGGTTGAATTTGAAGGTAACAAACAAGCCGATGCCATAATGGCTAAGGCTAGAGAACAAGCGGACACGATTTTGGAGAAAGGAGAGTAAAGTATTGAAAGAGGTAATTATAGATATCTTAATAGGAATAATAATGATTGTCGGAGGCTCTATTCCTTTAGTTGATAAGTCAGATTGGAATCAGAAAGGCCTATCGAACGCCATGTACAGAGGAGGTGGCATTTCATTATTCATCTCTGGAATAATCTATATTATACTGATTTTTTCTTCATAATATTTAGCAATGAAAATTCTAGCCATATCAGGTAGTACCAGAGCAAAATCGAGCAACGAGGCCATTCTTTCGTTTATTAAAAAAACATATAAGGAAACTTGTGAGGTTACTGTATTTAAAGGCATTTATAATTTGCCTCATTTTAACCCAGATATAGATCAAGAGAAGCCTCCGCAGGAAGTAGTCGATTTTAGGCAGCTTATAGAAAAGAGTGATGCTGTAATTATATGCACACCCGAATATGTATTTAGTCTGCCAGGCACACTTAAAAATTCCTTGGAATGGACTGTTTCAACCAACGTGTTTTCGTATAAACCTATCGGGCTAATTGTTGCTTCCAGCTTGGGAGAAAAAGCCATGGAGTCGTTGGATATTATTATGAAAACGCTTATTCAAACCGAAGTGCCCAACAATGTAAAACTGCTCATCTCTGGTAGTAGGGCAAAATTTAATTCGGAAGGTAAACTAACTGATAAAGAGACGATACTAAAAATTACCAGTGTAGTAGATACGGTAATTTCATCAATCAAAAATTAATGCTTCGCGACATAGACAACTACTTCCTTAACCTGCAAGAGCCTACAAAAAGCTGTATGCAAGCTTTACGTGATTACATATTGGCTCTACATCCGGAAATCACAGAAGCTTGGAAGTATAGACTTCCATTCTTTCTTTACAAGAAAAAGATGTTCTGTTATTTTTGGGCAGACAAAAAAACAGGGCTGCCCTATATTGGTATTGTACAAGGTGGAAATATAGACCACCCAATGCTGGAGCAAGGCAATCGTAAACGGATGAAAATTCTTAGGATTAACCCAGAGGTGGACTTGCCTATTAAAGTGATTGACGAGGTATTAACAGAAGCAATGAAGTTTTATACCACATTTTGTATAAAATAGTTGCCTGATTATTAAGCACTTATAATTCAGGTATGTAACAACCATTATTTTTTAAATACAATACTGAAATCGGTCGCTATTTCAATATTTAATTTGTTAATTTTGCCCCACTTCAAAGAAGATTAATTCGATTGAGAGTATGTCTAAAACAGTTAAGCTAAGGAAAGGATTTGATATCAACCTGGTCGGTAAAGCTGAAAACAAGATTTCTGATTCGCTTCACTCGCGAACGTATGCCATTAAACCTACTGATTTTATAGGAATGCAGCGCCCCAAAGCTATTGTAGCCATTGGCGACTCTGTAAAAGCAGGAACCCCAATTTTGGTGGATAAAAAGAATGAAACGGTAAATTATGTTGCGCCAGTAAGTGGAGAAATCGCAGATATCAAAAGAGGAGAGAAAAGAAAGCTTCTCGAAATAGTTATTCTAGCTGATAAAGAAATAGAATACGAATCGTTCCAAAATTATTCTACGAGCGACCTTGTAAAGGTGAGTAAAGATGATTTGAAAGAACAAATGCTTAAAGCAGGAGTTTGGCCAAACATTATTATGCGTCCGTTTGGAGTAGTTGCGGATAGCAATGATACGCCTAAGTCTATTTTTATTAGCGCATTCGACTCAAGCCCACTGGCACCAGATTATAATATTATTTTTAAAGGAGAAGAAAAGGCCTTTCAAGCGGGTGTTAGTGTTCTTAAAAAGTTTACCGATGGGCACATCCATGTAAATGTAAATGCTGCCGATGAAGTAAATCCAATATTTTTAACTACCGAAGGGGTAGAAGTAAATAAATTTATAGGAAAACACCCGGTAGGTAATGTAGGCGTTCAAATACACCATATCGACCCTATTTCTAAAGGAGACATAGTTTGGACAGTAGCTCCGGCAGGAGTTGTACAAATAGGTAAGTTGTTTTTAGAAGGCAAGTTTGATGCTTCTAAAATTATTGCTCTAACTGGATCTGAAGTTAGTAATCCTCAATACTACAAAACTCATGCAGGAGCCAATGTAAAAACGTTTACAGAAGGAAATCTTAAGAATGACCACGTACGTTATGTAAGTGGCAATGTGCTTACAGGAGAGAATATAGGAGAAGAAGGACACTTAGGTTTTTATGCTAACCAGTTTACGGTATTGCCCGAAGGAGACCATTACCAATTTATGGGATGGATAGCCCCAACTAAGAATAAATTGAGCTTTCACAGAGCTTTTGGGTTACTCTCGTTTTTAAACGGAAGCAAAAAAGAGTACGTTCTTGATACAAATACACAAGGAGAGCCTCGTGCATTTGTTCAATCTGGTGCTTTTGAAAAAGTGGTTCCAATGGATATTCTTCCTACACATTTATTAAAAGCTATTTTGGCTGAAGATTTTGATGAAATGGAAGAACTTGGCTTGTACGAAGTGATAGAAGAAGACTTTGCACTTTGTGAGTTTATCGATGTTTCTAAACATAATGTACAATCCATATTGAGAGAAGGGCTTGACCTGCTTCAGTATAGCTAAACGATGAATTGAATATGAAGTTTATAAGAAACATTGTAGAAAAAGCTAAAGTCCCTTTTGAAAAAGGAGGCAAGCTTGAAAAATATCATCATTTATTTGAAACAATTGATACCTTATTGTTTGTACCCAATGAAACTGCTAAACTCAAAGGTGTACAAGTAAGAGATGCTGTTGACCTGAAAAGGTTTATGGTAACGGTAATTATCGCCTTAGTGCCTGCCTTATTATTTGGCATGTATAATGTAGGGTATCAATATTACCAAGCCGTTGGTTTAGAGCCCACATCATCGTGGGATTTATGGTGGGTTGGAATCCAACGAGTGGTACCTATTATTATTATTACGTATGTTTTTGGTCTTTTTGTTACCGAATTTGCATTTTCAGTAATTCGAAAGCACCCGATAAATGAAGGGTTTTTGGTCTCAGGCATACTTATACCAATGGTTATGCCCCCAACTATTCCATTATGGCAAGTTGCATTTGCATCCATTTTTGCTGTGGTAATAGCAAAAGAAGCTTTCGGAGGCACAGGAATGAATGTATTGAATGTTGCCTTAGTGGCAAGAGCATTCTTATACTTTGCTTATCCTTCGGATATATCAGGAGATCAAGTTTGGGTGTATTTAGGAGAACAAATAGCAGTAGATGGCTTTTCAGGTGCAACACCTTTAGCATTGGCAGCCTCAACCTTAGAGACAGGGCAGAATGTAGTACAGACCTTTGCCACAAGCACTCATGATTTTTCCTTTGCTAATTTGTTTTATGGATTTGTGCCAGGAGCTATTGGCGAAACATCCGTTTTAATGATTTTAGTTGGTGCTGCTATATTGGTATTTACAGGAGTTGGAAGCTGGAAAATTATAGTGAGTGTATTTGGAGGAGCCTATTTAATGGCACTTTTATTAAGCTTAGTAGGAGCCAATCAATATATGATGATGCCTCCTGAATACCATTTGGTAATTGGTGGTTTGGCGTTTGGAGCTGTATTTATGGCCACGGATCCTGTTACCGCAACACAAACCGAAACCGGGAAATGGATTTATGGTGCTATGATAGGTGTTTTAACCATCATCATTCGGGTACTAAATCCGGCATACCCAGAAGGGATTATGCTTGCAATTTTATTTATGAACGTATTTGCACCACTGGTAGATTATTATGTGGTTGCAGCTAATAAGAAAAGGAGGTTAAAACGTGCAACGGTCTAACACATACGTATTGGTTTTCACAGCAATAATGACTGTGATAATCGGAGGAATACTATCTTTTACATCGCAGGTATTGGCACCCGCTCAAAAAAAGTCGGTTGAATTAGATACTAAGCAATCCATTTTAGGTGCCGTAATGACCTTGGAAAAAGGAGACGATGCGTTGGCTATTTATAGCAAAAGAATTAAATCTATGGTGGTTGATATTGATGGCAACCTGATTGAAAAAGATAGAAAAGGAAACCCAATTGTAGCAGAAGATGTTAACATCTTAAAAAACTACAAGATAGATGCCAATAAAAGGGAATATCCTGTTTATGAATATATGAGCGAAGCGGATTCTACTCAAATAGAAGCTTATATTTTACCCTTATATGGTGCAGGACTTTGGAATGCCATTTATGGGTATGTGGCACTCGAAAAAGATTTAAACACCATTAAAGGAGTGTCGTTTGGTCATGTGCAGGAAACACCTGGTTTAGGAGCAAGAATCGATTCTAAAGAAATTCAAGTTAGGTATCAAGGAAAAACCATTTTTGATGAAAGTGGAAATTTAGTTTCGGTTATGATGCTAAAAGGAGAAAAAAAGGATCCTTCATTGTTTGGAACGCACGAGGTAGATGGCATGTCTGGTTCAACTTTAACCGCTAAAGGGCTTAATGCTATGGTAAAGGATTATTTAACCTGCTACGAATCATTTATTAAGAAAAATCAACATCAGTAATTTATAATTATGAGTACTGAAACTTTAGAACAATCTGTGGAGAAAGCTCCCAGCGAACCCATCTTCTCTAAAAGAAGAAGAAGGTTTGTAACGGATCCACTTGATGATGATAACCCAGTTACCATTCAAGTACTAGGTATATGTTCAGCTTTAGCTGTAACAGTTAAAATGGAACCTACTTTAATTATGTCAATTGCAGTGGTTTTTGTAATTGTATTTGCGAACCTAATTATTTCGTTAATAAGAAATTTAGTGCCTGGTAGAATTAGAATTATTGTTCAATTAGGTGTAATTGCTACATTGGTAACAGTGGTTAGCGAAGTACTTAAAGCCTATAATTACCCAATGTTTAAGGTATTAGGAGCCTTTGTTGGCCTAATAATTACCAATTGTATTGTAATGGGCAGATTAGAAGCCTTTGCCATGGGAAACAAAGCTTGGGATTCTATATTAGACGGCATAGGTTCGGGATTTGGCTATGCTTGGGTAATTTTAGCGGTTGCTTTCTTTAGAGAATTATTTGGTTCAGGTTCAGTTTTTGATTTCCAAGTTTTTGAAGCAATAGGATTACCGAACTTTCCTATGAATGGATTGATGGTAGATTCCATAGGAGCATTTATGATTTTAGGAATTATTATTTGGGTGCAACGGGCACGAAACGGTTACGTAGAAAATTAAGAAGTTATGGAATTATTTAACCTCGGAATAAGATCGATTTTTATAGACAATATGATTTTTGCCTATTTCTTAGGCATGTGTTCATTTTTGGCTGTTTCAAAAAAAGTTACTACAGCCATTGGCCTGGGAGCAGCAGTTGTGTTTGTACTGGGTATAACAGTACCTGTTAATTGGTTGGTTCAGGAGCATATTTTAAAAGAAGGTGCTTTGTCTTGGCTAGGCCCTCAGTTTGCTGAGATGAACCTTGAGTTTCTACAGTTTATTATGTTTATTGCCATTATAGCCGCTATGGTACAATTGGTTGAAATGGTTGTAGAAAAATTCTCTCCTGCTCTTTACGGTTCATTAGGGATTTTTCTTCCATTAATTGCTGTAAATTGTGCCATTTTAGGAGGTTCTTTGTTTATGGTTCAACGTGATTATTCGTTTTCAGAAGCCTCGGTATTTGGAGTTACTTCCGGCATAGGTTTTATGCTTGCAATTGTGGCTCTGGCAGCAGTACGCGAAAAGCTAAAGTATTCTAATGTACCCGATGGCTTAAAAGGATTGGGAATTACCATGATTATTACCGGTTTAATGGGCATAGCCTTTAAATCTTTTATTGGCATTGCTATTTAAAAGGAATATGTTATTCCTCCAGTAGCTATCGGAGGAATCTGTATATAAATATTTGAAAGGTGTCTGAATTGGGCACCTTTTTGCTTTTAACAACGCATAGGATTCTTCGTTCCTCAGAATGAAAAATAGTTCAAATTATTTCTTTTTTCATTCTGAGGAACGAAGAATCTTCTACTTTTGGATTAAACTGGCATTATGAATAGGACCAAACTAATTGATAACACAACCTCCTTTGTTAAGCAAGCTCTAAAAGATGCCGAAGGTGGACACGACTGGTGGCATATCTACAGGGTGTGGAAAGCGGCCGTTTCCATTAATAAAGTGGAAAAGGCAAATAATTTGGTGGTTCAGTTGGGAGCCTTACTACATGATATTGCCGATTCTAAATTTCATAATGGAGATGAGAGCATTGGGCCAAAGCTGGCTAAGTCGTTTTTAGAAGAGCAAAGAGTAGAAGGAGTTATTATAAGTGGAGTAATTGATATTGTTGAGAATATCTCTTTCAAGGGAGGGTTTAATGAGGGTGAGAAGAAATCATTGGAACTTCAGGTGGTACAAGATGCAGATCGATTAGATGCCATTGGAGCTATTGGTATTGCCAGAGCATTTAATTATGGAGGGTTTAAAAATCGTGTAATACACAATCCATCCATAAAGCCTGCTACTTATAATAATAGAGAAACCTACAAAAAAAACACAGCCCCTACCATTAATCACTTTTATGAAAAGCTATTGCTTTTAAAAGATCAAATGAATACCGGTGCTGGCAAAAAAATGGCTAGCCAACGACACCAGTTTATGGAGCTGTATTTAAAGCAATTTTACCTTGAATGGGAGGGTGGCAATTATTAATTATGCTTGGATTCCCACATAACCCTTACCCCGTTTATATATACGGTTCTAAACAAATCATTTTCTACTACACAGGTGAGACCATGCTCTTGAATAATTTCAGAACCTATACAAGCCCTACCCTGAAATTTTATTTGAAGAATATGATCTCTTTTCTGAATTGAAGAAAAGCTGCACTTTGGACTATTCTTTAACATTGAAACATAGTCAGATATAATATCTGTGTCGTTTCTAAGATTGCTTATATATATTGTCTCTTCCATAGTTATTAGATGTTTTGTTAATACAAAATTCATCTAATGCCACATCAGGTTTCTACGATTAATACCAAGATTGAGGTTTAAGTATTATGCCTATTATCCTAGGTGTTTTACGGATTTTTTAGCCATACGATTTATCTATTTCTTTAACAAATAAGGCCATTAAAGCTTTTCGGATAGGTTTTAGGGTGGTTGTAAGTAGTTTATTATCTAGAGTCCACTCCTCTTTACAAATAATAAAGTTCCTAATTTGTTTATAATTGGGAAGCTCTAAATTGATGGCATTGATTTCTGCTTCTACCTTTTCTCTAACCTTAATATTATGCACCATATACGTGGGGGATGTCCAATGGATTTCTTCGAGTTGACACCATTCTTCGAGTAGCACAAAATCTGGAACAATCAGGGCAATCAAATAAGGTTTTCCAAACCCTACAACCATCGATTGAATAATGAATGGAGAAGCGTTTAATTGGTTTTCTAAAGGTTGAGGAGCAATGTATTTGCCTGCTGAAGTTTTAAAAATATCTTTCTTACGGTCAGTTATTTGCAAAAACCTACCCTCTACTAATTTTCCAACATCTCCTGTTTTAAACCAGCCATCATTGGTAAAAACTTCTTTGTTTAAATCAGGTCTTTTATAATAACCTTGGCTTACGTTAGGCCCTTTTATAAGAATTTCTCCTTCTCCATTTTCGTTTTGGTCTTCTATCTTTAAGTCCATTGCCGGAATAGGAATGCCTACTGTGCCAAATCGGTTGAGACCTGGGGAGAATCGGTTAAGTGAAATGAGTGGAGATGCCTCTGTCATTCCATAGCCCTCTCTAATTCTTATGTTGGCAGCGGAAAACATGCGAGCTATTTCAGGCCTTAGCGCAGCAGCTCCTACCACCATACATTCTAACTTTCCACCTAGCTGGTTTTTCCACCGATTGAGTACTAATAGTCGAGCAAAAAACAGTTTAATAGTTAGCGAAACACGTTTTTTTTTATGCGCATTATAGGCTTGGGCTGTTTTTATCGACCATTGTACGATATGTCGTTTAAGGGTATTCTGAGCTAAAGCAGCTTCTTGCAAATGAGCATACATTTTTTCAAGCACACGGGGTACAGAGGTGCTGAAATAAGGCCTTGCCGATTGAAAATCTGCTAAAAAAGTTTCCTTACTTCGAACAAAGTACATATTGGCTCCACAAGCAAGGTAGGCGTAGCAAGCACTTCTTTCTAAAATATGACTAAATGGCAAATAGCTCATTACCCTCTTACCTGCTTCCAAAGGAAAAGCAGCAAGCGTAAAAAGAATATTGCTCACCATATTTTTATGGGTTAGTACAACTCCTTTTGGAGTACCTGAAGTACCCGAAGTGTACATTATGGTTAAGATGTCATCTTCTTCTATACTTTCTTTGGAGTTTGCGAGCAACTCGAGATCGTTTGAGCTTGGCATATATTTGATGCAAAGAGCAAATGAGTTTTCATTTCCTTCAGATAAAGAAAAAATGGGGATGTTAATCTCTTTTAGATTATCTGTTGTAAGAACAAATAGTAGTTTAATGGATGTTTCATCAATAATAAATTCTAACTCTCCGGTAGAATATGTTGGATGTAATGGAATGATTATAACCCCAATTTGTTGACAAGCAAAATCTATGATAATCCAGTCTAAATTCCCTTGATTGGGCATCATTCCTGCTTTATCGCCTTTTACCAACCCTTGGTTTAGCAGCCAACACGAAATGGTGTTCACTTTTTCTATTAACTGAGTTATGGAGGTTGGTTTCCAACTTTCATTTTCAAATATATTTACAGCGGCATTTTGCGCATACCTACCTTCTTGGTAAGACAAAATATCAAATACGCGTGTAAACTCCTGTTGCATTTAATTCAATTTTTTGTTCAAGCTATCATACAAAGTTTGATAATACTCCGGGTAATCCGGTAAATTATTATGATGTGCTCCTACAATGGGCGCTAGTTTAATTTTTTTGGGAAAGAGTGCTTGCAATCTTTCACTCTGACTAAATGGGAACAGGCGATCTTTAGTGCCATGAATAATTTGCACAGGGCAGTTAACCGTTTTTAAATATTGATCTGTTCTAATGTCGTACCTCAAAATCCATTTTAGAGGTGCCCAAAAGGCAAACCGTTTGGTGTTATGGTAAAAACTGAAATAGGGCGAATCTAAAATTAAGAGCCTTGGGTTATTCCAGGAAGCAATTCTAGCTGCAATGCCACTGCCTAAAGATCTGCCATAAAGGATGATGTCTTCTTCTTTATATCTTTCTCTGAGCCATTTATACATAAATTGTGAGTCGTTGAACAAACGAGTTTGAGATCGTTTGCCTCTACTTTTTCCAAAACCTCGGTAATCAATCATAACAAAATCATATCCATTGCTTAAAAAATCTTTGGCAAATTTGCCCCAGCCTTTTACACTTCTGGAATTGCCTTTTAAATAAAATACAACTCCTCTGGAAGAAGGCACCTTAAAATATATACCGTTAATTCGTCCACCGTCTTCGGTGTCAAATTCAAGTTCGGTAAACGGAAAAGGGTAATTATACTTAAAGGAAGAAGGCAGTAATTCGGGTCTAAAAAAGATAAAATGTTGAAAAAAATAGAATAGCACACAAAATGCGATGTAAAAACTGGCTATGCTAATGAGTATGATTTCCATTTGGTACTAACCAAACTAGTTAGATTCTCTCTGAAATAAAAATTAAGATTGCTTTTCAATTTAACGAGAACCTTTCTTTTCTCTTCGAAATACTCCTAATCACGTCATTATCGGGCTTTCTTGTCTACAATAGTTCTTTTAAAATTTGATAATATGTTGACCCATGAATCTTTTGGGTATACATTTTTGATTATTGGAAGCAGCGTTTTTATAAAAATAACATTAATCTAGGTCTGACTATCGTCCATAGCCGTCAGGCTAAGGCTGTAACTAGCTGTAAGTGAG
>CAZZML010000045.1:0-12648 GCA_964654735.1 uncultured Roseivirgaceae bacterium
TTAAAGCTAATTTTAATTATCGGGCAATGATTATTTAATATATTGTATATTTATTTGCACTTCACTATTTTTCTTAAAAATAATAATATTTAGTTGGAAAGTATTACGTTAGACACATTAGAGAAATTACTGTTTTTTGAGCAAAATTATGTTTTATCAAAGCAGCAAAAAGGCAGAGTTTTTGAATCATTTGAATTTCTTAAATCATTTGCAAAAGAAAAAGTTATTTATGGAATTAATACAGGTTTTGGACCAATGGCTCAATACGTTATTTCAGATGAGGAACTTAACCAACTCCAGTATAATTTAATTAGGAGCCACTCAAATGGAATTGGTGATGCTTTGCCGTATTCTTATGTAAAAGCGGTAATGATTTCTAGATTGCACACGTTAGCACTAGGTTTTTCAGGTGTTAGCCCTGCTTTAACTAAAACTTTAGAATTGTTTATAAAAGAAGGTATTTACCCAATTATACCAGTACACGGTGGCGTTGGTGCTAGTGGCGATTTGGTACAACTAGCACACCTTGCTTATGCACTTATTGGTGAGGGTAATGTGTTTTATAAAAATGAAATTTTTGCAACTAAAGAGGTGTTAAAAAAACTATCCATTAAACCAGTAGAATTAAAACTTAGAGACGGTCTGGCCTTAATAAATGGAACCTCTTGTATGAGTGGCATTGCGGCAATTAATCTGATTTATTCAAAACGGTTAATCGACTGGGCTATTATAGCTTCATCCGTTTTGAACGAGCTTACGGCTTCATACGATGATTCATTTTCGACAGAATTAAATGAGTCTAAGAAGCATGTAGGCCAACGGGCAGTGGCAACAGCTATGCGATCCCATTTGATTGATGGTAAAGTACTCAAAAAAAGAAATGAACATTTGTTTAATCAGAATCATATTAAGGGCAAAGAGTATTTTTCTGAAAAAGTACAAGAGTATTATTCATTAAGATGCGTACCCCAAATTTTGGGCCCTGTATTAGATGCTTGGCAAAATGCAAAGGAAGTAATTGAAAATGAATATAATTCGGCAAATGACAACCCTATTATTTGTGCTAAAACCCAAAATGTATATCATGGAGGCAATTTTCATGGCGACTACGTTTCTTATGAAATGGACAAGTTAAAAATTGGCATTACTAAATTAAGTATTTTAATGGAGCGTCAGCTGAACTATTTAATGAATGCAAAATTGAATGATAAATTTCCGCCATTTTTAAATAGAGGCCGGTTAGGGTTAAATTTCGGACTTCAGGGTATGCAATTTTCTGCCGTTTCTACTACTGCAGAAAATCAAACGTTGAGCAACCCAATGTCTGTTCATAGTATTTCTAATAATGGAGATAATCAGGATATAGTAAGCATGGGTACAAATGCAGCTCTATTGTCGAAAAAAGTTATTGATAATACCTTTGATGTTCTTACAATGCACTTAATAGCTATAGCTCAAGCTATGGACATTAGCGATAATTTCAATAATTTTTCAACTTCTGCAAAATCTCTGTACACTTTTGTTAGAGCCGTAGTGCCCGAGTTGATCGAAGATGTATCTTTAAACCAACAAATGGAGTTGTTAAAAAAAGAGGTGATGTTAAAATTTATAGAAGAATAAAGATTATCAAAAATTATTGTAAAATAGATAGTGCAGTAAAAGGAAAAAATAATTTATGAGAAAGTGTGGTTTAGTAACGGGGGCTTCAAGAGGGCTAGGTAGAGCTATTGCAGTTACTCTTGCCAAAGATTTAGGATTACATATACTTATTAATTTTGCTGGTAATAAAGAAGCCGCAAATGAGACAAAAAAACTGATTGAAGAAGAAGGGGGTTCCGCTGAACTCATGCAATTTAGGGTTGAGGATGGAGGTTTGGTTGAAGAGGTTTTGTCAAACTGGATTTTGAATAATAAAGACTCCAAAATAGAAGTACTGGTTAATAATGCAGGGATAACCAAAGATAATTTGATGGTCTTTATGGAAGAATCGCAATTTGATGAGGTGGTTAATGTATCCTTAAAAGGAATGTTTAATGTAACAAAGAATGTGCTAACCCATATGATAAGAAACAGATACGGCCGTATTATCAACATTGCATCATTATCTGGGTTAAAAGGGGTTCCTGGACAAGTGAATTACTCTGCCGCCAAAGGTGGGATGATAGCAGCTACACGCTCTCTTGCGCAGGAAATTGCCAAAAGAAATATTACTGTAAATGCTGTGGCTCCTGGTTTTGTTACAAGCACTATGACCCAGGAGTTAGATGTTGAAATGTTAACCAAACTAGTTCCTATGAAACGCTTTGGGGAACCCAAAGAAGTTGCTGACTTGGTCTCTTTTATAGCTTCTGAAAAAGCAGCGTACATTACAGGAGAAATAATTAATATTAACGGAGGAATTCATAGTTAAACTAGATTTGTTGCAGGAGAGTATGATACATAACCAATTGAAACGAGTAGTAGTAACAGGAGTGGGCATTTATTCTTGCTTGGGCAAAAATGTGCGTGAAGTAAAAGAATCTTTATTTGAAGGTAAAAGTGGTATTGGAATAGACCCAGAGCGCAAAATTTTTGGATTTAGGTCTGCGTTAACTGGCATTATTAAAGAGCCAGACTTAAAAAAAGAACTCAAAAGGCGAGAAAGAATTGGTTTGTCTGAAGAAGCTAAATATGCCTATGTATCTACAAAAGAGGCACTTGATATGGCTGGTGTTGATTTAGATTATTTAGAAAATAATATAGTAGGAATTTTGTTTGGTAACGATTCGTCAGCAAAAGCCGTGATTGAAGCAGTTGATATAATTAAAGCAAAAAAAGATACCATGCTTGTAGGTTCAGGTTCCATCTTTCAATCTATGAATAGTACAGTTACTATGAATCTTGCTACAATTTTTAAGTTGAAGGGAGTAAATTTTACAATTAGTGCTGCTTGTGCATCTGGTTCACATTCCATAGGTATTGGTTATCACTTAATAAAGTCTGGTCTCGAAGAAATGATTATTTGTGGAGGAGCGCAAGAAGTAAATAAATACGCCTTTGGAAGTTTTGATGGATTAGGAGTTTTTTCTGTAAATCAAGAGGATCCTACAAAAGCATCGCGACCATTTGATAAAGATAGGGATGGATTAATTACAAGCGGAGGGGGAGCAACCTTAATTGTTGAATCTTTAGAATCTGCTCAGCGAAGAGGAGCTGATATTATTGCTGAAATTGTGGGTTATGGATTTTCATCAAATGGCGGACATATTTCTAATGCAAGTGCAGAGGGGCAAGTTCGTGCTATTAATATGGCTTTGGAGATGGCAGGTATTCAAGCTGAGAGAATAGATTATGTAAATGCCCATGCAACTTCTACCCCAGGAGGTGATTTAGAAGAAGCAAAGGCCATAAATCAAGTGTTTGGAAGTAAAGTGCCTGTAAGTTCAACAAAATCTATGACTGGCCACGAATGTTGGATGGCAGGGTCTAGTGAAATAGTGTATAGCTTGCTTATGATGAAAAATGGTTTTATAGCACCTAACATCAACTTCGAAAACCCTGACGATTATTCGAAAAATATTAATATCATTGCAAAAACAACGAAATTGGATATGAATTGCTTTGCTTCGAACTCATTTGGATTTGGAGGAACCAATTCAACATTAATATTAAAGAAATATGAATAAAAGTGAGTTAATCGAAACAGTAAATGGATTTTTAGTAGAAGAGTTTGAAGTAGATCCTTCTTCTATTATAGCTGAGTCTAATTTAAAAGAAGCCCTCGATTTGGATAGTTTAGATTATGTTGATTTGGTTGTTGTAATCGAAAGTAATTTTGGCGTTAAAATAACAGGAGAAGATTTTAAAACTATTATTACCCTTCAAGATTTTTACGATTTTATCTGTAGTAAAACTAAATGTGATTAATGACAAAGTGGAGCGGTAAAACCAAGGGAAACGTACTTGGTTATCGTATTTTTATAGCCACAATTAAGATTTTTGGTGTTTCAGGAGGCTATTTTATCCTAAAATTTGTTTCCTTTTATTTCTATTTATTTCTTTCAAAACAAAGAAAAATACTTGCTGATTTTTATATAAATCGTGTTGGTTTACCAAAGTCGAAAATACAGTTAACCATAAGGCATAATTTTATTCAGCTAGGTCAAAGCATTATTGATAAAATTGCTTTTTCTGTAAACAAAGGTGATATAATAACTTATCGTGAGTCTGGGGAGGAATATCTACGTGATCTAACCGCCAATAAACAAGGTGCATTCTTAATATCAGCACATATTGGTAATTGGGATGTAGCGGGTAATTTATTAAATGGGCTGGATGCAAATGTAAGTGTGGTAATGTATCAAAATGAATATGAAAATATTCAGATTCTTTTAGAATCTCAAAACAGCGTACCAAAGTTTAAAATAATTCCTATTGCAAATGATTTGTCACATTTAATAAAGATTCATACAGCTATAAAAAGAGGCGATTTGGTTTGCATGCATGCCGATAGGTATTTAGAAGGAGCTAAGACTGAGCATATAGATTTTTTAGGAAAGCCTGCAAAATTCCCAATAGGGCCATTTCAATTAATAGAAAAAATGAAAGTTCCGTATTCGTTTGTTTTTGCACTAAAAGAAGAGAAGTATAATTATTTTTTTAGTGCTTCAAAACCTGCACTTCAATCCAACAAAAACGCAAGGGAAATAGCGGAAGAATTTGTAACCTTGCTAGAACAAAAAGTTAAGAATTATCCTGAACAGTGGTTTAATTATTACGATTTTTATTCAACTCGGTAAAATTGTTAGTTAGCGCAGAAAACATTATAAACTACATTCCTCAAAGGCCTCCATTTGTAATGATTGGTGACTTAATTACGGCTGATGAAAATATAGCAAATTCCCATTTTTTAATTGATAGCAAAAACATATTAGTCGAGGATAGTGTTTTTTCTGTCTCAGGATTACTAGAAAATATTGCCCAAACTGCCGCTGCACAAATAGGTTATTTAAGTGTACAAAACAATGTTCCAGTGCCCATAGGTTTTATTGGAGCTATCAGTAAAATTATGGTGCAAAAACTTCCGCAAGTAAACTCAACAATTGAAACAGTAATTGAGGTTAAGCAAGAAATTTTTGATATAACACTAATTTCTGGAGAAGTTAAGCAAGGCAGGGAGTCACTAATTTCTTGCCAAATGAAAATAATGATTGATAAAAAGAATATCAAGTGAAGTTTATTGAAGACAGTACATTGGTGAGAGTTAGATTTTCAGAATCGGATGCGATGGGAGTGGTGTGGCATGGTAATTATCTGAAATATTTCGAAGATGGACGGGAGTCTTTAGGTAAAAGATTTAACATGACCTACCAAGATATGTATGATAATGGTTTTGTAGTACCGATTGTAAATGTAAATGTGAGTTATAAAGCGCCTATTCACTTTGGAGAAGAAATGAAAATTACTACTCGTCTCATATTTACAAAAGCAGCCAAACTGATTCATGAATATAAGGTTTGGAATCTTTCGTCTGGCAAATTAAGTTGTGTTGGGCATACAGAGCAAGTGTTTTTAAATGAAGAAACAAGGTCGTTAGAGTTATTTACCCCATCATTTTATTTAAAATGGTTAAACAGAGTGGCTTGGCAAGAAGAATAATTTATATAGGAGCTGAAGATATTCTTTCTTCTTTGGGAACATCTGCTACTGAAAACTATCGAAATGCGTTAAATGGAATTTCTGGGTTAGCAAAACATTCCGATAAGGATTACTTTACTAATAAACCAGTAGGGCTTCTTAAAGAGTTTAAACCACTAGAGGGTTTTACGAAGGTTGAATCAATGTGCATAAAATCAGCCCGAAATAGCTTATCTTATATCAATAAGGAATCGTTTTCTGACCAATGGTTAATTATTATTAGCACAACCAAAGGCGATATTGAATATCTGGAGAAAAATAAGATAGATAAAGCTAAGCCAACCTATTTGGCTCAAAGAGTTAAAGATAATTTGCCTCTAAATTCAGAAGTAATGGTGGTTTCTAACGCTTGTATTTCTGGTTTATTGGCAACTATTACAGCACACGATTATATTTATACAGGTAAATATAAACATGCGCTTGTGATTGGAGTTGATGCCGTTTCTGAATTTATTACCTGCGGATTTGAATCCTTTTACGCATTAAGCAAAAAGCCATCTTCGCCATTTGATAAAAATAGAACAGGGTTATCTCTTGGTGAAGCCGCATCGTGTGTTGTGTTATCACCAAAAACCGACATATTTAAAGAACAACCAATGATTTTTGCAGGTGGTGTTTCTAGCAATGATGCAAATCATATTTCTGGCCCATCTCGAACAGGAGAAGGGCTTGTGCGTGCAATTGATTTGGTGTTTAAAAGCACGAATGTTGAGCAGAGTCAAATAGATTTTATATCTGCCCATGGTACTGGCACTAAGTATAACGATGATATGGAATCTGTTGCATTTGCTAGGTGTAATCTTCAAAATGTTCCTACTAATAGTATGAAAGGTTATTTCGGCCACACCTTAGGTGCTGCAGGTGTGCTAGAATTGGCTATGTCTATTCAATCTATGAGATACGATGAAATGCTAGGAACATTAGGTTGTACAAATCCTGGAACCTCAAAAGAGATAAATGTTCTATTGAATAATAAAAAAGAAAAGCTTAAAACGGTGTTAAAAACAGCCTCAGGGTTTGGTGGTTGTAATGCGGCAGTGGTTATTAAAAATAATTCAAATTGATGAGGGCAAAGGCATCTGTTTATATTACTAATCAGGGAATAACTGTAAATAACAAGCCTGTTTTTACAGACATTGTGTTTGTAGATAATAAACTGCCCTTTAACAAAATTTACAAACAGCTAGGTATAACCTATCCTAAATATCATAAAATGGACAATTTGTCTAAGCTAGGATTTTTAGGTGTAGAACTTTTAAAAAGAGAAATTGATCTTTCACACTATGGTGAAGATAGGATTGCTCAAATATTTCAAAATAGCTATTCGAGTTTAGATACAGATATTGTGCATCAAAAGTCAATCAACAATAAAAAAATGGCTAGTCCAGCAGTATTTGTTTACACCTTGCCCAATATAGTTATGGGCGAAATAGCTATTAGGAATAAACTTTATGGTGAAAATCTATTTATCTTAGCGGATAAATTTTTACCCCAAAATTGGCTGGAATTATCAAGTGTTCAATTGGCTCTTGGCAAAGCCGATGCCATTATAGGTGGTTGGATAGAAATTTTTGAGAACAACTTTGATTTGCGACTTTTTCTTTTAGATAATTCAAGAGAAGAAGGCCTTTGCGAAGTTAAATAATGCAGATATAATGAATTTAAAAGAAGAGCTTAAAAAGCAGTTAATTGAACAACTTAATCTAGTTGAAGTAAACCCCAGTGATATTGAGGATGGTGCACCACTTTTTGGAGATGGACTTGGGCTTGACTCCATTGATGCGTTAGAATTAATTGTATTGCTTGATACATATTATAATATTAAAATAGATAAGCCAGAGCAAGGAAAGGAAATTTTTCATTCGGTAAATTCTATGGCTGATTTTATTAAGAAGAATCGTGCCTAATGAATGTTTTTGTTACGGGTGTAGGTGTAGTTTCGGCTTTAGGTATTGGTGTTAAAAGCAATTTTGAAGCACTCAAATCTCAGCAATCTGGTATTCGGCCAAACAAAATTATAGAGGGTTTATTTGAGGAAACATTTGTTGGTGAGCTTCCTCTCTCGAATATCGAATTAAAAAATCTACTACAAGTTCCTGTAGAAACCAATGTGCCTAGAACTGCTCTTTTAGGAATGTTGGCCTCTAATGAGGCTCTTGGGAATACATTATTAGATAATAAAGTGCGTTCGGGTTTTATTAGTGGTTCAACTGTAGGTGGGATGGACTTATCTGAAGATTATTTTAGAGCCGTTTATCTTGAAAATAATCATAAAAATGCAAACTACTTAACCACCCATGATTTAGGCACAGTTACCAATATTATTGCTAAAAATTGTGGAGAACCAGGCTATGTGAATACAATTTCCACCGCATGCTCTTCTTCTGCAAACAGCATTATGTTGGGCGCAAGAATGATTAAAAATGGTTTGATTGATCGAGTGTTAGTGGGAGGCAATGATGCGCTATCAAGGTTTACTATCAATGGATTTAGATCTTTAATGATTTATGATAAAGAGCTATGCAAGCCATTTGATCAAAATAGGAATGGCCTCAATTTGGGCGAAGGAGCAGGCTATCTTTTATTAGAAAATGAAACAAGCGTAGCTCAATCAAAAAATATTATTTTAGCTAGCCTTGTTGGTTGGCACAATGCTAACGATGCCTATCATCAAACAGGCACTTCGCCAGAAGGGGATGGTGCGATGAAAGCAATGAAAGGAGCATTAGCATGTGCAGGTTTACAGCCCAATTCCATTGATTATGTAAACGCACATGGCACAGCCACACAAAATAATGACCAATCTGAGTCAAATGCTATAAACCGAGTTTTTGGTGAAACAGGAATATGTTTCAGCTCAACCAAAGGCTATACAGGGCATACCCTAGGAGCTTCAGGAGGAATAGAGGCTGTTTATGCAGTACTAAGTTTAATTAATCAATGCGTGTTTCCTAATATTGGCTGGGACACCCAAATGGATAATAATGCGCTTAAACCAGTACTTGATTTTAAAAATAACATGCTCATCAATAATGTGATGTCAAATTCGTTTGGATTTGGCGGTAACAGCACATCCTTAATTTTTTCAAAATCGTGAATACTTATATATATGCATCAAGTGCTATAAGTACACAAAATCAATTAGCAGGAGAAACTGCTTTGGACTCCCTCATTTCATTTAAAAAAAACAAAAATTTGATTGAGCCCGATTACAGTGAGTACATTGAGCCCATGGTAATTAGGCGAATGAGCAAAGCAACAAAAATGTCGGTTACTTGTGCATTTGGCTGTTTAAAAACTGTTGATAATGAGCCACTTGGTGCAATTATCGTGGGAACCGGTCTTGGTGCAATAACTGATACTGAAAAGTTCTTAAAAATATCAATTACATCAAAAGTTAAGATGCTACCTCCAACCGCATTTATTCAATCTGGTCATAATTCAATTGCGGGTCAAATAGCATTGCTATTAAAAAATGATTGCTATAATATGACCCATGTTCAACAAGGCTTATCGTTTGAACATGCCTTGCTAGATGCAGTTTTAAATGTAGCTGAGGGTAAAAAACAAGTACTGGTGGGTGGTGTAGATGAAAAAACACCCTTATTGGAAGATATTGCTACTCGGCTTCAACTTGATGAGGGTATTCAAAATCAATTATCAGAAGGTTCGGCCTTTTTTCTGATAGGTTCCAATAAGGATAAGGCCGTAGCCAAAATTAAGGCAGTTAGCATTATACCTTATACTAATGCTGATGAAGCTATAGAATCTTTTCTAAAGAACAATAACTTACATTTTAATGATATGCAGAAAGGGTTTTTAGGTAATAATTTTGCTTCTAAAATATCTATGCAACTGCCTATTGATACCTTGGTTTATACGGATTATTCTGGAAGACATTTTTCAAGCTCTACTTATGGTGTGTATTTAGCATCTGAATACATACGTTACAATAAAAGCACCAAATTTGCATTGGTGATTAACATAGCAACAAAGCACAAAATGGGATTAACATTAATAGAAAGTGTTTAAGTTTTACACAAGCATAGCTCTTTACGTTTCTATTCTATTGATAGGATATTTCTATTGGTATCCGCAAGATATAGGAATATTTGCACTAACAGCTTTAGCCTTAACGCTCGTTTATCTACTATTCTTATTTGCTATGTCAATGCTAATTCAGCAAAATTTTTACCTTAAATCAATTAATAAAAATAAGATTGATAAGGTTGTATTAACATTTGATGATGGCCCTCATCCAGATCATACCCTAAAAATTTTAGATATATTAGATACATACCAAATAAAGGCTGTGTTTTTTATGATTGGTAAGCATGTGAAAGCATACCCAGGTATTGCGAAAGAAGTAGCCACTAGAGGGCACCAAATTGGTATTCACTCTCAAAATCATCCTTTAAACTTTGGAATTTTAAGAGGTGAAAAGCTAAAAAAGGAATTAGTTGGCTGTGCAAATATGATTGAAGCTTCAACAGGTATTATTCCTTATTTATTTAGACCGCCATTTGGTGTAACCAACCCTACCATTGCAAGGCAAGTGAAACTACAAAGATTGGTTACAGTAGGGTGGAATGTTAGATCATTTGATACCGCAACTACTAGTGTTGAAAAAATAGTAAATAGAGTAACAAAACAAATGGCTAAAGACAGCATTGTCCTCTTGCACGATCGATTAGATCAAACGGTTAAGGCTTTGCCCCAAATTATTGATGCTATTAGTGGCAAGGGTTTTGACATTGGGGAGTTATCCATTTTAGTTAAAATAGAATAATGAATTGGATGAAAATATTTAGAACACCATTTCTTATTATTATATTATTAGCAATATCAATTGTGTCTTCGGCTCAAAGTATAAAAAAAGATTTTTTACAAAGGTTACACACATCAAATGATACAATTACTTCTATTCAAAGCGATTTTGTGCAAATTCGTACTTTATCAATTATGGAAGAACCACTAATTTCTTCAGGTCAATTTACTTATAAAAAACCTGAGTTAATGAAATGGGATCAGCAATTGCCAACGCCTTATTATTTTATAGTAAATGGAGCTAATGTTATTAGGTTTGATGGAGAAAAACGAAATCAAATAGCAGCTAATAGCCCTCAGGTATCTCACTTTAAAGATTTTATTCTAGGCACAGTAAGTGGGTCTATGTTTGAATCGGATCAATTTTTGAGTACGTTTACTAAAAAGGGAGACAAGGTAAAAATTGTCCTTGTTCCTCAGCAAAGAGCTATGTTAAAAAGAATAGGAAAAATTGAACTTGTTTTCGGGTATCAAAAAATGGTTCTTTTTGAGCTAACGCTTGTAGAAGCTAAAGGTGATAAAATGACTATTCATTTTAGTAACCAAAAAACTAATGTCATCACCAGTAATGATATATTCAATTAGGTATGAACAACCAAGCTTTTAATGATTTAGTAAAATTTGCTTCTATACAGAATAAAGAGGATGGAACGTACGGTATGCCATTTTCTTTAAATGAAAACAGCACTGTGTTTACTGGTCATTTTCCTAACCAACCCATTTTACCAGGTGTTGTAATGGTTGAAATGACAAAGAGAGCAGCACAGATAGTTCTGGGAGTAAAATTGACATTAGTGTCCGCAGGCAATTTTAAATTTTTAAAAATGGTGGAGCCAGGTGTGGCTGCTACCACAATACTGAATTTTGAAATTACTATAAAAGAAGATACTTGGAGAGTAAAAGCTCAAATAAAAGCTGATGAAGAAATCTATTTTAAAGCGGATGCCCTCTATAAGCACAAATAAAGAAATGCGCTATTGCGTTGTTATTCCTACCTATAATAATGAGAACACATTAAGGCAAGTTATAACGCGCGTATTGGATGTTACTACAGATGTAATTGTAGTTAATGATGGATCAACAGATTCTTCTTTAACTATAATTGCTAATTTTCATGGTATTCAAGTCGTAAGCTATCCCAAAAACAAAGGAAAGGGTAATGCGTTAAAATTAGGATTTAGAAAGGCAATTGAGCTTGGCTATGAGTATGCTATTACCATCGATTCGGATGGGCAGCATTACCCAGACGACATTCCAAAATTAATAAAAAAGATGAATGAAGAGCCTGGTAAGCTAATAATGGGCTCTCGGAATATGGAGCAAGCTGGAATTCCTGGCAAAAGTAGCTTTGGCAACAAATTTTCGAATTTTTGGTTTTGGGCAGAAACTGGAATCGCATTACCCGATACCCAAACAGGGTTTCGAGCATACCCTCTTCAAAAAATCAAAAATATGTTTTTCTTTACTCAAAAATTTGAGTTCGAGGTTGAAGTAATTGTGCGTTTAGCATGGAAAAATGTAAAATTTGCTGAAGTGCCAGTTAAAGTGGATTATCCTGAAGATAGAGTTAGCCATTTTAGGCCATTTAAAGATTTTGCAAGAATTAGCGTGCTAAATACATTTTTGTTTATGTTGGCTCTAATGTTTTTTTTGCCAAGACTGCTCATTACAAATTTTTCTTTAAAGAGATTATGGAGCAATCTAAAGCAAGAATTTCTAAAAGATTTAAATCATCCTTATAAACTATCATTTGCAATAGCCTTAGGGCTATTCTTTGGAATTTTACCCATTTGGGGTTTCCAGATGATGGCTGCTTTTACAGTAGCTAGCTATTTTAAGCTTAACAGGGCTATTGTATTGATTGTATCTAACATTAGCATACCTCCCATGATACCTCTTATTGTGTTTGCTAGTTTCAAGTTAGGTGCTTGGTTTGTAGCAGAGCCAGTTAGTTTTGTAGATATCAATGAAGTTGATTCACAAACCATTTACTTACAGATAAGACAGTATTTGCTTGGGGCAACTTTGTTGGCTATAATTTTAGGGGTTTCAGGACTAATTATAACTAGATTAATAGCTTTTATAATTAGGGCTAAGTTCTAACTAGAACAGCATTTTTGTATTATCTAAAAAGGACATGTTGCT
>CAZZML010000046.1:0-12337 GCA_964654735.1 uncultured Roseivirgaceae bacterium
TACACGTAATTATTAAGCATTACCGGCATTACAAGCATTAATACATCTTCGTTTTCGTCTTGCTCTTGTGGTATTATTAAGCCTGCTCGGTTAGGTGCCGAAAGGTGTAATTCAATTTGCTTTGTTTCTACATTACTTAGCATTTCGATAAGGAAACGTGCGTTAAATCCGATTTCAATATCATCTCCTGTATGCTCACAAATCAGGCGTTCGTTGGCTTCGTTAGAAAAATCTAAATCTTCGGCAGAAATAAGCAATTCGCTGCCTGTAATTTTTAAACGAACCTGATGGGTGGTTCTATTGGAATAAATAGAAATACGTTTTAATGAACTGAGCATTTCCATTCTGTCAATCGTCATTCTAATAGGGTTTTCCAACGGAATTACGTTTTCATAATCTGGATAACGTTCATCTATTAATCGGCAAATCATTTTAATATGGCCGAATTTGAAAAACGCATTAGATACATTAAAATTCAGCTCCACATCGATATTTTCTGATGGAAGAATATTTTTTAATAAGGTAAGCCCTTTGCGAGGTATAATAATAGAATGCCCATTATCGGTGGCCACATCTACTCTTCGGTAGCGAATTAATTTATGTCCATCGGTACCTACAAAAGTCGTATTGGTATCGTCAAAAATAATATATACACCTGTCATCGCAGGGCGAAGCTCATCGCTACTGGTGGCAAAAATGGTATTATTAATAGCTCTGTATAAAACTTCTGTAGATAGATTATTTACTGTAAAATCTGCTTGTACATCCGGCACCTTCGGAAAATCTGTGGCATTTTCACCAGCTAATTTATAGTGTCCGTTGTCGCTACTTATTTCGATACTGTACGAAGCATCGTCTATAGAAAATGTAACAGGCTGCTCAGGCAGGTTCTTAAGGGTATCTAATAATATTTTGGCAGGTACTGCAATACTACCGGCCTCGCTCGATTCCACATCCAATTCTGTAATAATGGAAGTTTGCAAATCAGAAGCTGTCACAATTAACTTACCATCGTTAATTTCGAAAAGAAAATTTTCTAAAATCGGCACTACCGGATTGGTTGTTATAACCCCTTGGATGTTAGATAATTGCTTGAGAAGTACGGATGAAGAAACTATAAATTTCATTTATATAAATTATTAAATACAATTAATGTGGTAAAGGTATAAATATTTACGATTTCAAACTAGCCCAAAGCAAAGTGAGCTACTCAAAATCTGATTTTTTTACTAAAATATTGTTTATTCTGTTCTTATTAAACAAGCAATAGGTAGAATCCGAAGTTAGTCCTAGGTAAAAGGATTGGCTATTGGGTGTGTTAAAAAAAATAATAGTCTCGGTATTCCCTGCCAACGTGGTGGCCGAAATATTGGCCAAAGGTGGTTGGTTAACGGTACTATCTACCTTATAATTTGTGTGTTCTTGGGGTGCCAAATATTGCTCTGTTTGCAAGAATAACAGATTTTCGAGCGAAGTAATTAATTGAGTGCTATCGGCATGTACATCTACAATTTCAAAGAAACTATCTTTATATCTAAACTCAATGCTCTCGTTTGGGTACTCAATTTTTAAGCTGTTTAAATTTAAAAATTGAGCCGTAAAAGCTCTTCGGCTCCGCCAGTCGGAAGTGGGTACTTGAAAAATGCCTGCCACATAACTTCTATACCCTGGTATATGTAGTACATAGCCATTTTCTTCCTCATCCATTAGATATGAAACTTGAGAACCTGCATTGCCTCCAATAAAATAGTGTTTAATGAGTTCGTTATTATTAAGAATAGAAACTTCGGTTCCAGTAGTTTTTATAAGTTGAGTTAGCGAATCACTTTGAGTTTGGGGCCATGCTTTTCTAATTTCCATCTGGCTCAGCACCGAAAAAAACACATCACGCATATTGGGGTCAAGTTCATAGCTATCATTAATCTGCCACTCGCCTTGCACATAACTAAGGGTATTCTTAAACTCTTTTGATGTTAGTACAACATCGGTTATTACGGTTTGGGAGTCCAATGTAAACTGCCTTTTATCAATGGATAAACCACTGTCTTCCCTTAAAAAAGGAAGCAATGTAAGCAGGGTAATGAGGCCGCCCAAAATTAAAAGAAGACGGATATTTTTCTGTTTTTGCATGTTACCTTCTTAAAACCTTGTGTATTTTCTCTTTCTTGCCCAATTATAGATAATGCCAAATAAAACAAGAATAACTAAGGGAAGTCCCAAATTAATGAGTTGCCATGTGAGCTTTCCGTTCTTTAGTTTTACTTTATCTAACGGGCGAATGAGTACTTGCTTAGAGCGAGCTGTAATGAGACCGTTTCCTCTTGTTAAGTAATTTAAGAGGTTTAAAATTAAATCCTGATTGGCAAACGTTTGATTGGTAAACGGGTCGTAACCTAAGGGGAGAGGCTGTCCTGTTTTAGGATCCATATCATTTCTCCCCAAATCTCCATCGCTTATTACGATAAGTTTAGATGTACCTTCGGCCTTAAATTTTTCTTTAAGTTGTCCCGCAGGCAAAAATTTATTCTTAAAGAAGGAGTTGAAATTTCCTTCAAGTAAATAAGCCATTGGAATATTCTTAGTGGTAAACTTAACAGGGTCAAGCTCTTGTTGCATTAAGTTAATATCAACATAAGTGGGACTCATTAACTTTCGTGAATAGGGCGAAGATGAAAACAGCAAAGTTTTAGTAATCCCATTTGCTTTTACTGTATCAATGCTACTAGCAAATCGAGTTAAAGAAGCATCTAAGTTCCTAACGGTGGCGTGTTTGGTGTACTCATTTACAACTGGGTAATAGGGCCATTGCAATAATTGAATTTTGGCTTGCTCGCCCTCATTACCTACTACAATAGGGTAGGTGCCAGAAACAAAATCTTGAATTAAATCATTATTAATTCGTACCCCGTAGGTAAATAATTGGTCGTCTAAATCTAAGTCGTAAGGAAAACTATAAGTTCCAATATTGGCACTATCCATATTAACAGCTACTTTATCTAGCATAAACAAACCAGCGCCTCCATTTATTAAGTATTGATCGAGCTTATATTTATCGGTAGCAGAAAACCTTATGCTAGGCTTGGCCAGCATAATTACATCTACGGCAGGTATTTTTTCTACTTGAGAAAGATTAATTATTTGTACCAAATAACTTTTATCTAATGCACGGTGTAAACTAATAAAATCAGCAGAATCGAGTTCGTTATGCCCTCTGATAATGCCTAACGAAGGCAAGTTCAGGCCTATTATTTCTTGAATGGCGTTGGCTAGCTCGTATTCAATGCCTTCAATGGATTGGTTAAGTCGCTGCTCTGGAGAAGATGCTTTGTTTCCTTTAAATAACTGCACTCCTTTTTCGGCACTGCCATACGAAACAATTATCCCTGGCACTATTCTTTTCTGAATCCGTTTGCCTTCTTCGGTTAAAAATACATCGGTGGGTTGTATGCCTTTGCGAGCTAATGACATTAAAAATTGGTTCCTCGATTTTTGGCTTACTGCTTGATCGGGGTTTATAAATTGGAACTGAATTTTACCATTAGAGTACACCGAAAATTCGGTTAAGGTTTCTTCTAAAGATGCTCTCATCCGTTTAAACCCAGCGGGTAACTCCCCCTCTAAATAAGCCTCAATATAAATATCATCTTCGAGGTTAGCTAATAATGCTTTGGTTGCAGGAGATATGCTGTACCTTTTTTCTTCGGTAAGGTCTAGCCTGATAAAAAAGAGAGAGCTAACAGAATTAATTAATATGGCTATTGCAATAACAATGGCAATTTCTAGCACAACGGTTAACCTTTTGCTTTCTAACAATTTCATTTTTTATAGGCCAAGGTTAATTTAGAAAAATAAAGCAATCCTGCAACTACCGCTAAAAAGTAGAGTACATCTCTGCTATCTAAAAGTCCTTTGCTCAAGGCATTATAATGATACTCTAAGCTGAGTTTAGATAGAGGTAGAGATATACTTGACCATACATTAATACCTGCCAATGAATTTAATCCGGTAAAGAGAATAAAGCTTACAAAAGCAGCAATTACAAAGGCAACTACTTGGTTATTGGTAAGGGCAGAGGTGAGTATGCCAAGGGCGCAAAACACGGCAGATAAAAGAAAAAGACCGATGTAAGAGCCTGCAATTCCTGCGGTATCAATATTGCCAACAGGGCTGGCCAATTCTGATAATGAAAAATAATAGACTAAGGTGGGTAAAATGGCAACAGCCACCAAAGTAAGAGCCGCAAAATACTTGCCTAACACTATCTGTAATTTTGTAACGGGTTTTACCACTAATATTTCTATGGTGCCAGAATTGGTTTCCTCTGCCAGCATTTTCATGGTAATGGCCGGAATTAAAAACATTAAAACAAATGGAGCCATATTAAAAAAAGTTCCCATATCTGCATATCCATAATCTATTACATTGGTTTCGGGGAAAACCCAAACCAACAACCCCATGGCTACTAAAAACACAGCAATTATAATGTACGCAATGAGCGAGCTTAAGAAGCTGGATATTTCTTTACTGTAAATATTAAGCATCTTCAGATCGGGTTAAAGAAGCAAAAACATCTTCCATAGAGCATTGCACTTCTGATATGCCAATTAAATTGAGTGAGTGTTCTGTAACAAAATTCATAAACTCAGGGCGAATGTCTTCTTGGTTAGATGCCTTTAACTGATAGCGGTGACCGCCAATATTTTTTATACTTACATCCTCTTTAAAAGAATGCAAAAGTGCATCGGGTACTTTAGAGGAAAACTCGATTTCGATTACTTGTTGCGATGTGTTTTTTTGCAATTCAGAAATGCTGCCATCGGCTACAATCTGACCTTTATTAATTACAATGGCTCTATCGCAAACGGCTTCTACCTCCTGCATAATATGTGTTGAAAATAATACGGTTTTTCCTTTGCTCACCGATTTAATTAAATCCCGCACTTCTTGAATTTGATTGGGATCGAGACCTGTGGTAGGTTCATCCAAAATTAAAACGGATGGGTCGTGTAATAAGGCTTGAGCCAATCCTACACGCTGCCGATACCCTTTGGAGAGTTGACCAATTTGCTTATTTTGCTCCAAACCAAGTTGGCACATTTCTATTACTTCCGAAGTTCTTTTTTTAAGGTTATTTTTAGTTAACCCATAAAATCTGCCACTAAAATGCAAGTATTCATGCACATACATATCCAAGTAAAGAGGGTTATGTTCTGGTAGGTATCCAATGTTTTTACGAACTTCTAATGGATTTTCGTTCACATCAACATTATTAACAAAAACAGATCCGGATGAAGGAGAAATATAGGAGGTAGCTATTTTCATAGTGGTGGATTTTCCCGCTCCATTGGGGCCAAGAAATCCAACGATCTCGTTCTCCTTGATTTCAAAAGAAATAGCATCTACCGCCTTTTGAATGCCGTAGAGCTTAGTTAATTTTTTAACAATAATAGACATTTATTTACCTTTAGGGCGAAGTGGTCTTACCTCAATATCAATATGATGATAATTGGGTGGAGCGGATAAAACGTGCAAAATCGTGGAAGCAATGTCTTCAGGCATCATCATATTATCACTGGTTGTTACAGAATCAATATCATCGAAAAAATTTGTTTTTACCGACCCGGGATAAATAACGCTCACTTTTATGCCAAAATTGCGAAGTTCTTTAAACATTGCTTGCGAAATACCTCGAACTGCATGCTTAGTACCGCAGTAACCGGCCATTCCGGCTATTCCATTAGTGCCGGCAATAGAAGAAATATTAATAATATGCCCGTTATCCATTTTTTTCATTTCAGGAATTACTAACCTGGAACAATAAAAAATACTATCCACATTGGTTTTAAACATTTGATGCCAATCGTTATCACTCATTTCTTCAATTAAGCCTTCGAAACCAAGTCCAGCATTATTAATTAAAATCTCTATTTGATTGCCAAAATGTGCAATGGTTTGCTGATACCCTTTTACAACTGAATCATTATTGCTAACATCAACTTGTACAAAATGGAAGTTTTTGTGCTTTAGATTAGGCTCTGAACGGCTCCAGCCAGCTACTTTCACTCCGTTTTTCAATAACAGGTTAGCGGTCGCTAAACCGATTCCTTTACTAACTCCTGTTATTATGGCTGTTTTATTTAAAAGTTCCACCTTAATTTAGCTGTTTAATTCAATGTTAAAACCGAAGTAATTGATAATCAGACTCATAATTATATTGCTTTTTACCGTGCAAATGTCTTGGGCACAACAAAGCGCCAAATATAGCTATTCTTTAGGAGGAGAAGTATTTGAAGGCTTTATTCTTCGGCACCATGAGTATTTGGGTCATCTTATAAAAGGACGACCTACAGGTTTTGAGATTTCTCTACGGCAACAAACCAATGGAAACAACGGCTGGGAAGCGAATTTTGGCTACCCTGAAATAGCTTATAATCTTTCATATTATGATTTAAAGAATGACGAGCAACTTGGCAGAATAATAGCACTAAGTGCAGGAATGGGGTTTCACCTATTGGGTAAACCACCTTTTAAATCTGATCTTCAGTTTTATTTTGGTATGGGTTTAGCCTACTCAACAAACCCTTACAACCAAGATAATAATAACTTAAATAACGTTATTAGCACACCAATTACGTATAATGGAAATGTGCGCTTAAGCTATTACCAAGCAATTGGTAGAAAGATAAAACTTGGAGCAGGTATTAAGCTCACTCACTTTTCAAATGGTTCTATTAAATTGCCTAATAATGGACTCAATATTATTACACTAAACTTAATGGCCAGTTATAGAATTGGCAATTCTTCTCCCGATTTTAAAGTGGCTTTGCAAGAGTATGAACTAGATAAAAAAGTGAAATATGGGGCTGTTTTTAGACTAGGCTTTGCAGAGTCACCTCCAATAGGTTCAGGTGTAAAACCTGTTTATGGGCTTGCTCTAATTGCACAAAAAAGAGTTTCACTTAAAAGCATGCTCGAGGTAGGCTTAGAGGGGTTTGCGAATAAATCTATACAATCGGAAATAGAGAATTCATTTGATGAGGAAGTTATAGGTACTGATTATAGGCGAATAGGTGTTATGTTCGGACACCAATTAGTGGTAAATAGGCTCACGGTTGTAACTCAGCTTGGTGTTTATTTATATAAGCCCTACTTTCCGAAGGACCGATTTTACCAAAGAGTAGGGTTTGCCTATTATTTTACAGATAATCTTTTTGGTAGCCTGACCTTGAAAACTCATTTTGCCGTTGCAGAAGTAATTGAATATGGAATTGGATTTAGATTATAAAAAGAAATGAGGGATTATAAGGTGTATCTGTTTTTTGCTTTGTTTTGCTTAGTAAGCTGCAATAAGGAAGGCGCTGGCTGTTTTGATAAAGCAGGAAATGTAAAAACAGTTGTAGTAGATGTACCTGCCTTTACACAGATTGATGTAAACTCTAATGTAGATGTACAATTATTGGTAGATGGCCTAGATAAAGTAGAAATTATAACAGGTGAAAATTTGATTTCAGGAATAAGTTTAAATGTAGAAGACGGAGTATTAAAAATTAATAATTTAAATACTTGTTTCTGGTCAATTGGCTACACTCGACCGCTGGTAAAAATAAGAAATGCAAATCTTTTAAAAGTGTTACAACATGGGTATGGGAATATTTTTTCTACGGATACTCTTAATATTGATAACCTAATGCTTCAAGTAGAAGATGCTTCGGGAGGGATAGATTTATTAATAGATGGCAATACCATACGGTTGGTATCAAATGCATTGGGGCCAATTACTTTAAAAGGGCGATGTGCAAATTTGTTCGCAAGCCATGCTTGGGGCGATGGGATTTTATATGCGAAAGATTTAATCGTAGATGATTGTAGAATGAACCAAAGTGGTTCAAATAGGATGGAACTAAATGTGTTGAATAAATTAGAAGGTTCTATAAATAATTTTGGTGATGTGTATTTATTTAGCCAAAAACCAGCTGCAATATCAGTAGATTTAACCAGTCAGGGAAAGATTGTTGAGAAGCATTAATTCTTTTCTAAAATATGCAAATACTCCTCGGTGTTATTGGCCAGATGATTGCGGTTTTCGTTTTTGTCTGCTTTAAATCGTTTATACTTCGTTGATGCCAAGTCATATTTCCCGTATTTGCTCATAACCCTTTTTACATCGTCAACCGACATTAGGCCTTCGTTATTATAGCTTAAAAAAATGTATTTAAACCTGGCCTTTGCCATGAGTTCTTCAAAAGCCTTTGTAACAGTTCGTTTACTGCAATACTCAGATTTTTTATAGGTTCTTAATCCTGTTTTTCCCCTAGGCTCAAAGCTATCGTAACGTGCAATGGTGTTAAGTAAGTGGTAATTGGCACCGTATTGCCTTGCATTATAAGGAGGGTCGAGGTATAAAATATCACCTTCAATTATTGTAATTAGTTTATTGCTATCTTCATTATAAATCCTGTGATTTGCATGTGTAAGTTCAAAGTTGGCAGGCACCAATTCTAATTTTTTAGAGGCCGTTTTTTTGAGGTGTTTTAAGTAAGCTCCATATACAGAGGCAGTATTGGCCACTTTATCGGCACTTTCAATTAAGCTTGCCAGTAAAAAATAGTAAAGGTCATCATTTATTGCTTTTTCTAGGAACCAGTTTTCAATTTGAGTTCTCATACCATCAATTAATTTTCCATTTTCATCTGAAAAATATTGCCGATCGCCATGTGTGCCCTTACAATAATTAGTATAAATAAAGCCCTCTTGTGGCGGTGCCTTTTTTAAGCTGGCAATAAACGATTCTGATGCCTGTATGGGTTGATGATTGCCAATGTAGTTTCTATTTAAAATGAAGCTATAATACTCATAGTCATTTGCAATAACCGACTTAACCCCTTTTTTAAAACCTCGTCCTACAATTCCGGTGCCTGCAAAAAGATCGCATAAGACCTTTTCTTTCAAATTTTTACCAACTACATCATAAATTGCATTTTTTATAAAAGGTAAAAGTTTGTGTTTAGATCCTATGTAGTTCATTAAAGGGAACCTGTTCTTTTTGGTTTTATGAGCTAAACCTATTTTTTAATTTCATAAGGCAAATAATCAGTAACATCGCCACCATACCTATGTACTTCTCTAATAATAGAAGAGCTTATATGAGCATAAATAGGGGTGGTAATTAAAAACACGGTTTCTAAATCGGGATTTTGGTTCTTGTTTAGCTCTGCAATGGTGTTTTCATACTCGAAATCTGTCGTATTTCGAAGCCCTCTTAATAAATAATTGGCATTATGTTTTTTTGCAAATTCTGCAGTTAGTTCATTATAAATTTTAACCGATATTTCAGGCCTGTCTTTATAAATTTCTTCAATGTAGTTAACCATTAAATCTACATTAAAATACCTTTCGTGCTTGGCTGTATTATAGCCAATGGCAATTATTATTTTGTCAAAAATATTGAGTCCTCTCAACAGAATATCTTCATGTCCTTTGGTAAAAGGGTCGAATGAACCTGGGAAAAGAGCGATTTTACCCATTACTCGCAGAGGTGGAGGTTATAGGTATCGAAGAAATAATGATCTTGAAGCTCATCAAACACAAAACCGTAGCTATAAAACTTTGGTCGTTCGCCAAAAGATACATGCTTTATGTACTTAATAAACTCATGGTAATGTGTCGATTGCTTACCAATATAACCCCATAATACCACATTTGTGGTTTGTTGGCTTCTTTTTAGCCCATTAAAAACCAACATTATGTATTTTATATAATCCTCAAATTTTTTAATCGTAAATTGATTGTAGTACTCCAATTTATTTTCTCGAGACGAAATAACATGGAGTTTAAACCGATCTACAAATAAGAAGATAGAGTCTTCTGGGTAATTTGAAAGTTGCCCAAGTACCCCTTCTATTAATGTACTCGACTGGTGTACATAGCCAATTTCTATATTGGGATACAGCGATTGAAACCATTGGTATAATTGCTTATTAATGGCAAAACAATTAACTGCATCAGATTTTAAGTGCTTATAATAAAGTAGTTGATCGGTATCTCTATTTACTTTACAATTAAGTTTTAAATAATCGAAAATAGAAGATGAATCGAACAGTTTTGAGGGAACTAGCGCAAATTTATTATTCTTAATTCCAACTTTTACACTTTTCCAAAATCCAGCTTTTAACAATTCATGCTCATCAAACAAACTGTCTAAAATGCCAACGAGTTCTTTGTAAGATTTAACTCTTGAGATTGCGTAATCTTCCAATAATAAGCACCTTCCTGAAGAGGAGTCGGATACTGAAAACTGCAAATCACGGCTTCCTGAAAGGATGTGTAGATTATATTGATGTATATTTTCTACATCAAAATCTTTATCCTTTATTTTCTTTAGAAGTTTATATGCTTTAGCTGTTTTCAATTACTCCCAGTTTCCAGCAGTAGTAACCTCAGTTCTTGAGCCAAAACGCAATGGTTTTAAATTATTGGCTTCATTCTCTTCTCTTCTTTTAGGATCCACTGGTTTGGTATCTCTAACTTCTACCACATTAACCATTAACCTATTCTTTTCTATTCTATCAGCGAATAGATTAAATTTTGCTGGTGGACTGGTAAGTGGAATGATGGCAAGCTGACTTATATCCGTATTTGGGTTGAATTTCTCTTCCCTTACTTGAAGTAGCAAGTCACCTTTATTTATAGCAGCATTAGGAGCTATGGTTTCTAAGGAAACGATAACACCTCCTACTTTTGACATTTGATTTACTTTTTTACCATTGATAGAGCTAACTACCGAATATAATTTCTGACCTTTTCTAATGGTTTGCCCTTGTTTAACAAAGAATTCAACAAAGGTTCCGTTATCGGCAATAAATATGTCGTGATTCTTTATAAATATGTATTCTTTGGCGGGGATAATATCAATGGTGTCAATAGTAACTACAATACTATCAGCACCATAGGGCAATTCAATAACTTTCTCACTTCTTTTGGTAGCATAATATTTACCATGCTCAATAAAATTAATAAGCGTATCCCAATTATTTGTATATCTGCTATTAACTTCTTGATACGTTATTTCAGCTTCACGAATAAGTTTAAGTTTTTCAATTACAATAGCTTCTGATTTAGTGATTCTTTTCTCCTCATCAATTGCAAATTTTATATTAGATATTAAGAAATATGCCAGTGTTATAGCTATAAGCAGGGTAACGATTGAAAAAATTCTTGTTTTCATAGTAAATATATTTTGTACAAGTATAGCTATTTTATAAAGTAAATCACAAAGATAGAAAACACTATTTACTTTAAAAGGTTGGATACGGTATATGCCCCGATAATTGTAAAATGTCTCTTAGATTATTGCAATTATAAAAAATATGATGCACTTCATTTAAATTCATCAATTTTATTTCCTCCATAGAAAACCAGTTTACATCTTTTATTATATCAATATTTTCAGGATCAGAGCCTGTTTCTGCTTCTCCATTCCATTGGCTAATTAGGTAAAACAGTTCAATAGCGTGTAATGGAGCCTCAATATACTCGGTTATAAATCTAAAACTAGCATCAGCAGCTTCTATATCTGTTTCTTCTTTAACTTCTCTTTTTAAAGCAGTATCAATGCTTTCTCCAAATTCTATACTACCTCCAGGAGGAGCATAAAAAGGCTTGCCTCTTAATTGGTGCTTTACTAGCAATATTTTATCGTTTTCAATAATTAACCCACAAACCCTTGTCCTAATCTTATTCTCATAAAACAATTCTTGTTCTTTCACTTTATAAAGGTTAGTTAGTGCCTGTAAGAAAACAGACGATTTTTACAAAATGGAAAATATCGCAATAAGTCCCGAAAGCTTTCGGGATTAATTTTGTTGTGTTTTCTTAGGCACTAGTTATAATATCTATGAAAAATAGCTCATTTTTGGGAACTTATGAAACCAATGAACCTGGATTTTAAGCAAAGAATTGAAAAACACCTGCTGAAACAAGAGTTTATGCACCATATTGGGTTTAATCTCGACTTAATAGAAGCAGGTAAAGTAGAAGGAAGAATGAATTTAAAAGAAATTCATTTGCAACAAGCCGGGCTAGTACATGGAGGCGTAATTGCTACCGTTGCAGATATTGTAGCTGGCTTTTCAGCTTATTCATTAGTAGGAGTACATGAAAAAGTTGTTACCGGTGAAATTAAGGTATCGTATTTACGACCAGCCAAAGGGGAGGTTTTATGGGCAAAAGGTTGGGTGCTAAAACAAGGAAGAAAGATTAATTTTTGCGAAGCTGAAGTATATGTACTAACCTGAATAATTCATGAATAATCTATTACGCATTCCAATTGCCAACCATT
>CAZZML010000047.1:0-12268 GCA_964654735.1 uncultured Roseivirgaceae bacterium
GCAAAGAACTTGCCAAACTGAAATTTGGGGGTTATTACTGTATTAATTTACACCTAGATTGAGCGATTCTCTGAAGCGATAAGCACTAATGTACTGAATCGCTCAATCTAGGTTACAGTCTTTTGTATTATTTTAGGCTTCCCACAAAAGTTTTGCAATATGATTGGGCGTATTAATAGTTTGAAAATTTAGCTTGGCAACTTCAAAAAGCCGCTGGTAGCTTTTTCGGGCAGAAGGTTCAGCAAAAACACTTAACTTAACATCTTCACTTTGGTTACTTTCAACTGTTGGTTTGATTTTAAATGATTTCATAGGCCTAAACTGTGATTGTATTAAGTAGTACAACCCTATATTAATATACCCTCCCTTAAAAAGTATTTTATTTGTATCGAATGGTATTATTGCTTTAAAAGCTGTGTTTTTCCTGTATAAATAAACCAAAACTAATTATTGAAGTTGCTCTTTATAAAATTTGAATTATTTTAGAACTCTTATGAAAAAAGCATTTTTTATCCTTTTGGTTTCCCTTTTCAGCCTCAATACTTTAGCCCAAAAAATAATTAATGATGTAGTTATCAGAACCGATAGTGCTGATTTTTCTTTTAAGAATCAGGATTTTAAAATAAGAAAAAGTAATTATCTCTACTTTGTGCTCAACAAAACAAACCAAGAAGTTGAGGTTACGGTAAAAACAAATCCTGCTTTTAAGGTTAAAGACATTCACTTATTACAAATCCCAGGATTTGTACAAGTAGATTCCTTAATACAAACAGAAGAAAACACGTTTGTTGTAGATATTAAATTTATGTCTGTCTTTGATGTTGGGTTTCCAAAATTAGTTTTTGAAATTTTTACTGATAGTTTAAAAAAAACCGAAGAAGTCAAATTATATCCATTCATTTTTCCAACTATAACCGACCTCAACCCTCAAATTGAAATATTTAATGGGCAAGAGGTTACCCTCCCATTGCCTATTAAAAACCCAACACTAATCAAATACACAGGCATGTGGTATTCTGAAGGCATTCTTGACTATAGGCTTGTAAAGACGCTGGAAGGACCTGCCCTATCTATAAAGCCTAATGCATTAGGCCTCCAATCGTTAAATGTGGGGGTAGAATCGTTCAAGCCATTTTTAGATGACCATGGCAGCCCGTCAACCAAGCTATTTGATTTTAGAATAACGGTAAGGGTGGTGCGGTCTAAATTTAATTATTTAAACTTTACAGAGCCTACCTATTTTTTTGAACCACAGGGAGAAAAGGCAATTACAGTGTGGTTCGATTATAACCCCAATATTAACCTCAATAAAACCTATAGAATTGAAGACCAGGAAAGGCCGGGAGGCCGGCTAATAGGCGAAATTTATACAAGAGCTTATGTTGAAAACCAGAATAAAGTAATTGCTTCTATGAGAACCTATGCCTTACACCAAGTGGAAGGAGGGTTGCTTTATGTAAAAGAAGGAGACCGAAACAGGTTTTTCACCAATTTTAACATTTTACCGAAACCCTTTATTGAAAAGGTGTCGATTCTGAGGCAAGGAAAAGACTGGACAGGTAGCCAAATAGTATATCCAGGAGAAGAGATTGAACTAAAGATCCAAGGAACAGGCCTATCTGGTTCAGAAATTGCTTTTTCCGATGGAAAATATGTAGCTATACCTGACACAATAAGGAAGAATAATCAGGTTCGTTTTTTTAGTTTAAAAATTCCCGAAAACATCAAAGAACGGTCGATTCCGATTAGCCTTAACCAGAATACAACAAGCTTTGAGTTTTTGGTAAACGAGTATCAACGACCTCGGAGCTTGGATTTTATAACCATTAATTATGGGGAAGGAGAACATGAACTTACAGGTGAAAAGTTTTATAAGCCCTCTTTGTATAATGGCGAAATTGGTGATGTAGTTATTACTGCACATTTAGATAGAATAGATGAACAGCTTGAGTTTTATGGGGTGCAATATATAAATGTAGAAATAAGACTTTGGGACAAGAATAATAGGCAAATTGAAACACGAACAGTAGAGGATATTAAACTTGTTCCAGATAAAACCTCTGTTCGGCACTTGGGATATAATCACAATAACGAATCGAGTGCAATTCTTAGAATTAATGATTTTTTAGTCAACAAAACGTATGATTTAAGACCGTGGTCAAAAATAGAAATAACAGTAGAACACGATAAGTCTAAATATGGAGGTAATGGTTTTAAAAGCAAAGCTATTATTTACCGTAGCGATAAATTTTCACTAGATATTGAAGTTTCATTTCCTGCTGGTTTGTTTGTTGTACCCATTGGCAGCACCCAAGAGGTAAGCTCATTAACCGGGCTAAGTATTGCCTCTATGGCAAATTTTACCTTTTACAAAAAAGGGCAAATTAAAAAGGAGCAGCCAATTCGGCTAGGGTTGGGCTTTATTGCGCTCAATGCCATTAATAGCATTACAGGCTCAACAGATGATAGTGATATTGGTGCTGTAGCATTGATGTCTTTTCAGCCCTTACATTCAGATTCTAAAATTAATTTTCCACTTTATGCAGGGTTTGGCTATTTGTTTAAAGCAGAAAACTTGTTTCTACTCATTGGGCCAGGCATCAAGTTTACTTTTTAGAGGTTTATAATTGTCTCGATTATTTTCTAAAACCATTTGCTTTTTTACACAAAGAGGTTAACTCTACCCTTAATCAACTACTTTTGCAGCTTCAAAATTTGACAAGAGATGATTTCAGCAAATAATATATCCTTACAATACGGTAAAAGGGTTCTTTTTGAAGATGTAAACGTAAAGTTTGGAGCCGGCAATTGTTATGGTGTAATTGGTGCCAATGGTGCAGGTAAATCTACATTCCTAAAAATATTGGCCGGAGACATTTCGCCCAATAGTGGGAAAGTAGTACTGGAACCGGGCAAAAGAATGGCCGTATTACGTCAAAATCACTTTGAGTTTGACGAAGAAACAGTATTGAATACGGTACTTAGAGGCCACACTACCCTTTGGAAAATTATTGAAGAAAAAGAAGCTGTTTATGCCAAGCCGGATTTTAGCGAAGAAGACGGAAACAGGGCTGCAGAATTAGAAGCCGAATTTGCCGAACTCGAAGGCTGGAATGCCGAATCGGATGCGGCTGCACTACTGAGCGGTCTAGGCGTGCCAGAATCGGAGCATTATAAAATGATGAAGGAGTTGGGAGGACACCTAAAAGTGAGAATACTGTTGGCTCAAGCTCTTTTTGGCAACCCTGATATTCTTATTTTGGATGAGCCTACCAATGATTTAGATATTCAAACAGTAACCTGGTTAGAAGACTTTCTGTTGGAGTTTAAAAACACCGTAATTGTGGTATCTCACGACAGGCACTTTTTAGATACCGTTTGTACCCATATTGCCGATATTGATTTTGGCGCAATTTCGCTGTTTACAGGTAATTATGCCTTCTGGTACCAATCGAGTCAGTTAGCTTTGGCTCAACGTTCATCTTCCAATAAAAAAGCAGAAGATAAGAAAAAAGAATTGCAAGCGTTTATCCAACGATTTAGTGCAAATGCTTCCAAATCGAAACAAGCTACAAGTAGAAGAAAGCTGTTAGATAAAATTAATATTGAAGAGATTAAGCCTTCTAACAGAAAGTACCCAGGTATTATTTTTACACAACAAAGAGAAGCAGGAGATCAAATACTTCAGATTGAAGGACTTTCAAAATCATACCAAGGCAATCCTCTTTTTAGCAAATTAGACCTGTTTGTTAACAAAGGAGATAAAATTGCGTTTGTTGGGCCAGATAGTTTGGCCATAACAGCTCTTTTTAAAGTGTTAATGAGCGAAGAAAAAGCAGATAGCGGTGAGTTTAAGTTTGGGCAAACAATTTCAACAGCCTTTTTGCCTAACGAAAACGAGGCTTATTTTAACACCAATGAAAACCTTATTGATTGGCTCAGAAAATATTCGGAAGGAGAGAAAGACGAAGTCTATATTCGTGGGTTTTTAGGAAAGATGCTATTTTCAGGCGAAGAGTCAACTAAAAGCTCGAATGTGCTTTCTGGTGGCGAAAAAGTACGCTGCATGATTTCTAAGATGATGTTGAATGGTGCCAACCTCTTACTCTTAGATGAGCCCACTAACCACTTAGATTTGGAAGCCATTATTGCTTTTAATAACGCTCTTAAAGAGTTTCCGGGCACAGTACTTTTTACTTCGCACGATCATAAGTTTGTACAAACGGTTGCTAACCGTATAGTTGAGCTTCGGCCTAATGGGTTTGCCGATAAGCTTATGACTTACGATGAGTATGCAGAATGGAAAGAAGCACAATCAACGGTTTAGGTATTCGGCAGGTTTTGATTAGTAATTTCTGCGACTACCCATAAGTTGTCGATAGATTTCGATTCGTTATTTTGCTCCACCAATAGAAGCCGTCACCTTTTCGATCGGATACGAAATGGCATCTAATTGCTGTTTAAAATTGACAGCCGCTTTTCCAAAATCTTCTATCCTCTCTCTTTTAATGGGTTCAGAAGAAGGTAATTTTACCTTTAGGGCATCCACTTGATAGCCACTTTTCCAAAAACGATAACATACATGATTGCCTGTAGCCAAACCTGTCGCTCCTACATAACCGATGGTTTGGCCTTGTTTAACGTGTGCTCCAGACTTTATTCCGGTGGCAATTTTTGACATATGTAAATACTGCGTAGTGTAAATAGAATTATGCCTGATTTTTACATAATTGCCATTGTTTTTTTTATATCGGGCTTCCACTACAGTTCCTTCTCCCACGCTTCGAATAGGAGTTCCTCTAGGTGCTGCAAAATCAGTTCCTCTATGCGCCTTGTATCTTTTAAGAACAGGATGGTAACGGTTACCTGAATAACGAGAACTTATGCGACTAAACTGCACAGGGTATTTTAAAAATGCTTTCCTTAGGCTCTTTCCTTCTTCATCAAAATAATCAACACTCGTTCCTTGATCGTAAAAATAGGCATATTTTTCATAGCCATTATGCTCAAAAACAGCCGCTTTTATGGCGCTTATCCCTATCGATTCCCCTTCCACTAATTGCTCTTCATAAATAACCTTAAACCTATCTCCTGGGTAAAGTCGAAAGAAATCTATTTGCCATGCAAATACATCGGCCAGTTCGTTGGTAAGTATGGGAGATAAGCCCAAATTGCTAATGGTAGCAGAGAGAGAACTATTGATTACTCCTGTTACAGATTGCTCTTTCTCCACAATTTCTTTGGCTCCTTTCTCCACAAAAATGCTATCGTCTATATGGAAAATCACATAGTCGATATCGTTGTGGTAATATACCATGGCTTTGGCTTTAGGAAGACTGTCTTCTTTAATAATAAGGTCATAAGGTTTGTTAACTCTCAATTTTCGTAGATCAAAAACTCCTTTGGCACTTAATGAAAGACTATAAATATCTTCTCTACTCACATTATAGGGAGTTAGAATATCTGATAACCGCTGCTTATTTTTTATCCTGTTACGAACAACTTCCATCGAATCGATATTCATTCCATAAAAAATAACTGGTTCATATATGTGAACAGAATCTTTTACTTCCGCTACTTCTTTTTTCTGTGGTTTAGCTTGATTTTGATCAACCCAAAATTGATAACCAGCCAATACAAAAATGATGATGAAAACGCCAATAACTAGCTTGCTAGAAAGCTTCATGCAGACTTGATTTTAGGAGTAAAAGGGGTACTATATTTTGGTGTATTTTCACTTTCCTTTTTTGAAAGATATTACAAATATAATCGCTGTGAGCGAAATTGATAATACTATCGTCATAAAAACACCTTCTGCACCTCAATTTAATGTAACGGAAAGGAGGTAAGCTAAGAGTAATTGAAACACCCAATAGGTAAAAAATTAATTTTTATTGATGTTTTTGTGTCTCCCGTCCCATTAAAAGTCGAACTGAACACTCTTCATTATACCATTTATAATGCCTATTTATTTTATGATAGTGATTCCATTTTGTTAACTGGTGACAAAAAATAAGAAAGAATTGAGGCTAAAATGAAGCTAATTGCTGAGGAGCTCTCTATTCCTTTTGACGTTGTTCAACTCTTTTTTTATTCTGAGGAACAGCCTGCCCCGCCTTTTCGGGGAAGAATCCTCTACGGTTTGAAGATTAATTCCTGTTTCATAAGACCCCTCACTCTTCGAAATAGAAAAGAGGAATTATAATTTATTGTATAAAAAAGGCTGCCCCCCGATAGTTATCGGAGCCAGACAGCCTAGTAATTAGAAGAACTTGCTTTCTAATAATGAAACCTAGTAGTTTGTGTAGTTTCGATCGCACTCAAAACCACAACAAACAACAGGCATCAAGTTTATTTAAAACGCATATTCATTTTTAGCAATTACATAATCAGCCACTCTTCTACGTGCTTCTTTCACGTTAAAAGGCTCCTCTTTGGTAAATCGCTTAAGCCCCATAAGCATCATACGCATTTCATCTCCTTCAGCAAACGCATAGATCGCTTCACGACCTGCTCTACCAATATTTTCCATAGCATTATGCAAGAATATTTTTGCCATATCAATCTCTATCTTGCAAGCGTCTTCACCTCTCATTCCTACAAGTTTCTCAACTCTTAGAATTACTGATTCAGCCACATAACCTTCTATCATCATATCAGCCATATTCATTAACACTTCTTGCTCATCAGAAAGGTTAGCCATTAATTTTTGAACGGCTCCACCAGCCACCATTAGACCAGCCTTCTTCAAGTTGGTCAAGTATTTTTTCTCTTTACCAAATAAGGAATCATCCGTAGCTGCGCTAAAATCAGGAATTGACATTAACTCACTTGCCACTTTTTGAGCAGGCCCCATTAAGTCTAAGGTTCCTTTCATCGCACGTTTCAACATCATATCGATGGTTAGCATACGGTTAATTTCGTTGGTACCTTCAAATATTCTATTGATTCGAGCATCACGGTAAGGTCTTTCAAAAGGGCCATCAGCAGAATAACCCATTCCACCACCAATTTGTAAGGCTTCATCAACTGTAAAGTCTAACACTTCCGAACCGTGTACTTTTAAAATGGCACATTCTATGGCAAATTCCTCTAGTGCTTTTAAGCGAGCTTTTGCAGAATCCATACCCTCAGCAACAAAGGCATCATAGGCATCATCTATATTTTGACCAGCTCGGTAGTGTGCTCCTTCAGAAGCGTAAATACGGCTAGTCATTTCCGCAATTTTGTTTTTAATAGCCCCAAATTCGGTTAATGATTTACCAAATTGCTTACGTTCGTTACCATATTTAATGCCTTCAGTAAGCGCAGCTTTTGACCCACCAATAGCAGCAGCACCTAATTTAATACGGCCAATGTTTAGAATGTTAACCGCAATTTTAAATCCATTCTGGCGTTCAGAAAGCAAATTTCCAACAGGCACCTTGCAATCGTTAAAGAACACTTGGCGTGTAGAAGACCCTTTAATTCCTAGTTTCTTTTCTTCATCATTCATTGTGATGCCACCAAACTCTTTCTCCACTATAAAAGCAGTCAAGTTTTTGTCATCTTCGATTTTAGCGAACACAATAAATACATCGGCAAATCCACCGTTTGTTATCCACATCTTCTGACCAGTGATCAAATAATGTTTGCCATCTTCAGAAAGAACGGCTTTAGTTTTTCCAGAATTTGCATCAGAACCAGAATCGGGTTCAGTTAAGCAATATGCTGCTTTCCACTCGCCTGTAGCCAGCTTAGTTACATATTTTTGCTTTTGCTCTTCGTTGCCATAATACAGAATTGGTAACGTACCAATACCTGTATGAGCCGAAAGTGCTACGGCAAAAGAAAATCCTTTACCTGTAACTTCCGATACCAACATAGTGGTATTGAAAGGCATTCCAAAGCCACCTAAAGATTCAGGAACAGAAGTCCCTAAAAGACCAAGCTCACCCGCTTTGTCTAATAAACTAGGAATAAGGTCTGGATTCTTTTGCGAATCAATCTCGTCTAATTTTGGGTGTACTTCTGTGGCGATAAAATCCTCACAGGTTTGAGCAATCATTTTTTGCTCTTCATTCCATTCTTCCGGGATAAAAATGTCTTTGGCTTCAACATCCCTAATTAAAAACTCTCCCCCTTTTAATGCTGTTTTTTCCATATCATTTAAGATTATAGATGATTAGACGCTAGACACAAGGCTTAAAATAGTATCTGAATAAATCTTGTGTCTAATATCTAAAAATCTTGTGTCTATTTTCTAGTTTAAAAATTCATAAATACCAGCAACTCCCTGACCACCACCGACACAGGCAGTAACCATTCCATATTTCTGGTCTCTTCTTCTCATTTCGTTAAATAATTGAACAGAAAGTTTCGCTCCTGAGCACCCTAGTGGATGACCGAGTGAGATAGCACCTCCATTGACATTCAATTTTTCTGTATCTAAATCAAGCTCTTTGATTACTGCTAAAGATTGAGCCGCAAATGCTTCGTTTAACTCTATTTGATCAATGTCTTGCAATTTCAATCCTGCAATTTCAAGTGCTTTTGGAATAGCCTTTATAGGCCCAATTCCCATTACGCGAGGATCAACTCCAGCCACGCCATAAGATACCATTCTAGCAATTGGCTCTAGATTTAATTCCTTTACCAAACGTTCGCTCATTACCATTACAAATGAAGCTCCATCCGAAGTTTGTGATGAATTACCAGCTGTAACTGTTCCACCTGCCGTAAAAGCAGGTCTTAGTTTTGCTAATGCTTCAACTGTAGTGCTAGCTCTTGGGCCTTCATCCGTGTCAACTACAAAAGAGCGAGTCGCTTTTTTCCCTTCTTCGTTGATGTAAGTTTCGTTAACTGTTACTGGAACAATTTCATCTTTGAACTTGCCATCTTTCACCGCTTTTAAGGCTTTCATATGTGAGTTGTATGAGAACTCATCCATATCCTCACGGGTGATATTATAATCTTTGGCAACTTCTTCGGCTGTTTGCCCCATACTTGTGTAATACGTAGGGTTGTTCTTTGCTACTTCGTAGTTAAGAGCGGTTTTATAACCCATTACAGGCACCATCGACATGGATTCGGTTCCTCCTGCAATAATTACATCTGCTTGACCAGCGTGAATTCTTGCTGATGCAATGCTAATTGCTTCTAAACCAGAGCCACAGTAACGGTTAATTACCATTCCTGGTACTTCCATTGGCAAGGCCATTAATGAGATCATTCTACCCATTTGCATGCCTTGTTCTGCTTCTTGCACTGCATTACCAACAATTAAATCATCAATCCTTACCGGATCAAGGTTTGGTACAGATGCAGTAAGATGCTTTATTACTTCAACAGCAAGGTCATCAGGTCGTGTAAATCGAAACCCACCTCTTTTGGCTTTGCCAACTGCTGTTCTATATCCTGCTACTATATATGCGTTCATTGTTTTTTGTTTAGATGTTAGACTATTAGATGCTAGACATTAGATTTTAATTTGGATTGAAACCCAGTAATCATTTTTTGAACTTCTGCAATAGAGTTGTTCATCACTTCAAATTTTTCATCTGAAATAAATTTTAATCGATTACTAATAATCACTTGGGTTTGCAATTCGAAACTAGATCCTTTTGCAATTCCTAAAAACAGATTGAATTCCTTATCTGAATTTCTTCCAGCTCCTTCTGCAATATTTGAAGGAATTGAAACTGCACACCTTCTTATTTGAGAAATTAAATTAAACTTTTCTTCAGAAGGGAATCTGCTGGTTTGTTTATAAACCTCAACTGCCAAATCCATTGAATTATTCCAAATTTTAAGTTCTTTAAAGTTGTGCATAATTATTGTTTTTAGTCTTGTGTCTTAAGTCTAGCAATCTTATGTCTCATAAATTAATTTCTAAGTGGTTTACCACTGTTTAATATCGACTGGATACGCTCCAATGTTTTAGGTTCTGCACAAAGTGATAAGAATGCTTCTCTTTCTAAGTCTAACAGGTATTGCTCACTCACTTCTTGAGGGTATGATAAATCTCCACCACACATTATCCATGCTATTTTATTGGCAATTTTTAAATCGTGGTCAGAAATATAATTACCCATTCGCATGCCATTTACACCTGCTGCTACTAGAGCCAAGCCTGTTCTACCTTGCACTTTAATGTGCTTGTCTTGGATTGGCTGTGTATATCCATCGGCTGCTAGTTCTAGTACCGCTGCTTTGGCATCTGCAATTTGACGGTGCTTATTCACCGAAACAGAATCGCCTCTTTGTAAAATATTCATATCAAATGCTTCGTAAGCAGAAGTGGCTACTTTAGCTGTTGCTATGTTCATAAATGCATTTTGCATATCGTTAAGCTCTACATCGCCTACGGCAAACCCATCTGCTATTCGCTTCGCAAATTCTTTGGTACCACCACCAGCAGGGATAAGACCAACACCTACTTCAACTAACCCAATATAGGTTTCAGCAGCGGCTTGTACTTTATCTGCATGAAGTGTCATTTCGCAACCACCACCAAGTGTTAACCCGTGAGGAGCTACTACTACCGGAATAGAGGAGTAACGAACTCTCATCATCGTATCCTGGAAGTGCTTAATCATAAAATTAAGCTCATCGTATTCTTGCTCTATGGCATGCATAAATACCATACCCAGATTAGCTCCTGCAGAGAACTGAGCTCCTTGGTTTCCAATAACTAAGCCAGTATAGCTTTCTTCTGCTAATGTAATGGCCTTATTAATCCCTTCGACCACTTCACTACCAAGGGTATTCATTTTAGTATGGAACTCAAGTCCTAAAACACCATCTCCTAAATCGAAAATGGTAGAACCTGAATTGCCCCAAACTACATTGCTTTGTCTAAGGTTATCAAGTACCAACATATCTTCGGTACCTGCAATGTTTTTATATGATTTACTCGGAATATCGTAATAGGTGCGCTGCCCATTTTCTACTTTATAGAATGACTCAGCACCAGACTCCAACATATCGTAAATCCATTGGTTGGGCTTATAACCAGCCTCTTCCATTTTTGTTACGGTCTTTTTAACACCAACGGCATCCCAGTATTGAAAAGGACCAATTTCCCAACCAAAACCAGCAGAAACAGCATCGTCAATTTTATAAAGATCATCTGCAATTTCTGGAATTCGGTTAGATACATATTGGAATAAGCCAAAGAATGAATCTCTGTAAAACTCACCTGCTTTATCTTTTCCTGAAAATAACATTCTAAAACGTTCTTGCAGGTTATCGATGGGCTTGGTCATTTCAAGCGTAGCAAATTTTATTTTTTGCTTAGGCTTATATTCCATTGTATCAAGGTCGAGTGTAAGAATTACAGTCTTACCTTTTTCATTCTTAGTCTTTTTGTAAAAACCTTGCTTGGTTTTATCTCCCAACCATTGTTTTTCTTCCAGTTTGCTAATAATCTCTGGTAATTTAAACAAATCACGCGCTTCGTCATCCACTAATCCTTCGTAAAGGTTGTTAGATACTTTAATAAGTGTATCCAATCCTACTACATCAGAAGTACGGAATGTAGCGGACTTAGGGCGACCTAGAACAGGGCCAGTTAGCTTATCAATTTCATCCACATTCATTCCCAACTTTTTCATGGTTTCCACCACTTTCATAATGCTGAAAATACCAACACGGTTGGCGATAAAAGCTGGAGTGTCTTTACAAAGTACCGTACGCTTCCCTAAGAATTTATCTCCATAGCTCATCAGGAAATCAATCATTTCAGGATCAGAACTTGGTGTAGGAATAATTTCTAATAACTCCAGATAACGAGGAGGATTAAAGAAGTGAGTTCCACTAAAATATTTTTTAAAATCATCGCTTCGGCCATCTAGCATTAAATGGATAGGAATACCAGATGTATTAGATGAAATTAAAGTGCCTGGTGTTCGGTGCTTTTCTACTTGGTCAAAAACGATTGTTTTAATCTTTAGATTTTCAACCACCACTTCAATTACCCAGTCACAACCAGCAATATCCTTCATATTATCATCAAAGTTGCCTAGCGTAACACGCTTAGCAAAGTCTTTGGTATATAAGGCAGCAGGCTTAGATTTTAAAGTTGATTTCCATGCATCATTTACAATTCGGTTTCGAACTGCTTTGTCTTCAAGCGTAAGGCCTTTGGCCTTTTCTTGATCGTTTAGCTCTCGAGGCACAATATCTAACAGGAGTGCTTCTACTCCAATATTGGCAAAATGTCCGGCAATTCGTGATCCCATTATACCGGAACCTAATACTGCCACTTTTTTAATAGAACGCTTCATTT
>CAZZML010000048.1:0-12267 GCA_964654735.1 uncultured Roseivirgaceae bacterium
TTCCTTGCGGATTTAAGGTATTACTCTAATTTTGGAATGTACTAAATAATAATAAGATGTCAAAAGAATCAATTTTAACTAAACATACTGGGGGCATGTCCTTCGAAACTCAGTTTGGGAACCATAAATTAATAATAGATGCCGACCCTGAATTTGGTGGGGATGACAAAGGGCCTAAGCCCAAGCCTTTGGTACTTAATGCCCTTACGGGCTGTACTGGTATGGATGTGGTTTCGCTTCTTAATAAAATGCGTGTTGGATTTAAAGATTTAGAAATTAAGGTGGATGCTGAAATGACTGAGGAGCACCCCAAATACTATAATAAAATCCATTTAATTTATGTAATTAAAGCCAAAGAGGCAGACAGGGCTAAAGTTGAAAAGGCTGTCAACTATTCTCAAGAACGTTATTGTGGTGTAAGCCTTATGCTTTCAAAAGCAGCGGAGCTTACTTACGAGGTTGATATGAGGCCTTTGGATTAATTCATTTTTCCTTGTTCGCATATTCGATATTTAGTTAGTGCCTGTAAGAAAACAGACGATTTTTACAAAATGAAATTAATTTTGTTGTGTTTTACAGGCACTAGTTAGGGTGTCTTTGCGGCAAATGCTTCCTCGGCTCAATAGTTAAAAAGACTTAACGATAGAGTATTTATATAAAAGGTGTCGTGTTGTATCTTTGTTTAAATTTTAAACCTATAAGTAATGAAACGAATTTTATTTATTGTTGGTATCGCATTTTTAGTATCGTGTGGTAACACAAAACAATCAACTGAAAAAGTTGAAGAGGAAGATGTTGAAATAACAAAACATGGTGATGCTATTACCGAAGAAGGAGCTGTTTCCTCAGCCGATTTTTTGGCTCAGTTTGAAAATAAAGACCCTTTAGAAATTAAATTAACAGCAAATATTGTTGATGTATGTTCTAAAAAGGGGTGTTGGATGAAGCTTAATATGGATAACGGAAAAACTATGAGGGTAACTTTTAAAGATTATGGTTTTTTTGTACCCAAAGATGCTACAGGTAAAACAGCCATTGTACAAGGTATTGCTAAAATTGATACAACAGATGTAGCTACCTTAAAGCATTATGCTGAGGATGCAAATGCACCTCAGGAAGAAATTGATGCCATTACAGAACCAGAAATCAACTACTCTTTTGAAGCAGTTGGTGTAATTATTAAAGAAGAAAAATCATCTTCAATTTAATAAATTATGCTAAGAGTATTAATTGGGTGCCTTTTGGTGCCCTTTTTTATAGGCTGCACTGGGTCAGATAAGTCAGGCAACAGTTCTGAAGAACTGAATGTGGTTGTTAATAACCCAAACATAGATAGTGAATTAACTTTGTTAATGAGGAAAATGTATGACGATGCAGATTCTATTAAACAAAGTATAAAAAATAATACAGGCAATATAACAGAGGAGTTTATAGCCGAATTGGAATTAGTTCACACGGCCACTCCTAGTGATCCAAAACTAAATAATCCAACCTTTACAGCATTTAATGAACTAATTTTATCAGAAGCTAAATCGCTTCAATCTAACCCTGAAAATAAAATAGGAGGGTTTAATAAGTTAGTAAATCGCTGTATCGACTGCCATAAAACCTTCTGTCCTGGCCCTATTCCAAGGATAAAGAAGTTGAAAATTTCAACAAATTCAGGTTAATATTTTATTTATCAATATTACCCGAAATAGTATCTACTTTTTTTGTTGGCATGGTACCAAATACATAGTCCCACAATGGAGAGGAAACTCCATAAGCTTTGGTTTGGTCTTTATAATGATGCACAGCATGGTTAGCCCACCAAGAATTAAAGAACCCTTTGGGAGCTTTATAAATATGCTGAATATAATGCATTACGAGGTAGCCAGCATAGCCCACCAAAAAACCTGGCAAAAAAGCAAAAACAATATCTCCCAAAATTAGCTTAAGCAGAAAAAGCAAAGCTGTTGAAATGGTGATACTCATTACTGGAGGCATTGCCAACCTTTCTTTATCTTTTGGATATTCGTGGTGCACTCCATGTAAAGTGTACTGAAATTTTTCTCTTGTTGGTGTGCTGGCACCTATGTGAAATAGAAACCTATGCATTACATATTCTACAAATGTGAATACAAACAAACCAATAAAAAAGAACAATGCCGTTTGAGATACGGTTAAGGTTTGCACAGAATAGAGGCTGTAAACTAATAATGAGATGGAATAAATTGCAAAAATGCTAATAGGAATTGCGATATGGGTACGTGTAAGGTTTTCAAGAAATTGGCTTTCAAAAAGCTGCTTGCGCCCTTTTGTTTTAGGTGTTACTTCTACTGACATAATAGCGGTTATTTCTGCAAAAATAGCAGGAAATATTATCACTTAGATAAAAAAGGAAGCAAAAAATGACATTCGTCATATTTTGATAACGAACAAAAATTACTGTTTAGCTAATACCTCGTTATAATAAGCTTCGTATAGAGGTACAATTTGATTGATATCGAGCTCGGTGGCTCTTGCCAATGCTTCGGCTTTAAAAGTAGCCAAATTATCATCCTCTAAAATGAACAAAGCATTTTTGCTCATATCCTCTACATCTCCTATTTCACTTACAAATCCTGTTTTTCCATGTAGATTTAGCTCAGGGATACCACCTGCGTTGGTTGAAATAATAGGCACTTCACAGGCCATAGCTTCTAATGCTGCCAGCCCAAAACTTTCTTTTTCAGAAGGCATCAGAAACAAGTCGGCCACAGAAAGCACTTCTTCCACAGCGTCTAACTTTCCTAGAAAACGAACATCATCGCACACGTTTAACTCTCTACAAAGTACTTCCATATTCACACGTTCTGGCCCATCGCCCACGAGTAAAAGTTTAGCAGGAATATTGTCGGAAATTGTTTTAAAAATTCGAATGGCATCATCTACTCTTTTAACTGTGCGAAAATTGGAGGTGTGAACAATTAATTTTTCCCCATTTGGACATATTGCAGTTTTAAAATGACCTTTTTCATATTTTTTAAATCGCTCCAAATCAATAAAATTAGGTATTACCCTAATATCGTTCGTTATGTTAAAATGACTAAGTGTATCTTCCTTGAGGTTTTCAGATACAGAAGTAACACCATCCGATTTATTGATAGAGTAGGCAACTACGGGTTCGTATGAAGGGTCTTTGCCAACTAAGGTAATATCTGTTCCATGGAGGGTGGTTATAAAAGGTAGGTTAATTTTTTCTTCGGCCAAAATTTGTTTGGCTTGATATGCGGCAGAGGCGTGTGGTATTGCATAATGTACATGTAATAAGTCTAACTTGGCAAATTTGGCAATATCTACCATTTTACTTGCTAAGGCCATTTCATACGGAGGGTACTTAAAAAGGGGATAGGAGTTGAAACTTACTTCGTGATAAAAAATATTTTGATTAAAAAAATCCAGCCGCATAGGTTGAGAATAGGTAATAAAATGAACCTCGTGTCCTTTTTTACCTAAGGCTTTTCCTAATTCTGTGGCTACTACACCACTACCTCCAAAAGTTGGATAACAAACAATTCCTATTCTCATATGTTTATGTCAATTATTAAAATCTATTGCTTCGTAAAGCAAGCCTTGGATTCTTGTTCGGGTGTTTAATCTAATTAATTTAAAATTTTCAGGGTCTGGATACACTCGGTTCGATAAAAATATAAAAATTAATTGGTGTTCTGGGTCTGCCCAAGCTGCCGTTCCTGTAAAACCTGTATGACCAAATGTTTTTTGCGATGCCAAATCGGTCGTTGGCCCATTTGGCCCTCTGCTGGGTTTGTCCCATCCTAATCCTCTACGGTTTCCAATGTACTGTCGTTTAGTAAAGTTCAATATTGTTTCAGGATACAAAAAAGTTGTACCACCATAACTACCTAACTGCAATTGCATTTGCATAAGTTTAGCCAAATCTAAGGCCGTACTAAATAAGCCTGCATGCCCAGATACTCCTCCAATTAGGGCTGCGTTTTGGTCGTTTACAAAACCAGTGAGTTCGCCCACTCTAAACTTTCCATTTCCTTCGGTTGGTACAATATCTTCTTCAGAGAACTTACATAAGGGCGTATAAGTTGTTCGGTTCATCCCCAACGGAGCATAGAGGTTTTGTTCTAGAAATTCATCTAGTGGTTGGTTAACAATTCGTTCAACCAGCGTTTTTAAAATAATAAAGCCAATATCACTATACCGATACCCATAGGGTTGTTCATTTTTTGGCTTTCGCAGGCGTTTTGAGTGGATAGACCAACTCAAGAGTGAATCCTGAAGATAAGGTGCAATGTAAGTTCCTTGCCCAATTTGAAACGCATCTTTTGATTTTTTAGTTGTTAGAGCACTTGCCAAATCATGTTTGGGTAACACCTGTTTCCAAAACGGAATGTAGGGGTACAGGCCTGCTTGATGTGCCATTATTTCTCGAACAGGGATAAACTCTTTATCAGTGCCCCACATTTCCGGTAAATAATGGGCAATAGGGCGATCTAGGTCTAGTAAACCCCTTTCAGATAAAAACATTATAGCCTGTGTGGTTGCTGATACCTTAGTAAGCGATGCTAAATCATATAAAAGATGATCTTCAATGGGAGCCTTGTTTTCATACGTTTTATAACCAAAATTCTGATAATATACCACAATGCCATTTTTAGCAACTAATAATTGAGTACCTGGCATAGCTTGTTCACGAATGCCTTCTTCTACCACTTCATTAACCTGGCTAAGTATTTCAGAATCTAAATAAGCCAAAGCCGGGGGTGCAAACTGTAACCGACCCAACGGCAAAGTAGAAATAGACGGTGGAGCATAAGTAATTGAACTTTCATTAGCAATAAATCCCAAAGCTCCAAATATGAGTTGAGGAACCAAAGCCTCGGTAACTCCATTTAATTGCGGTACTCTTATTTGTGTTATTTCTGAAGATAGTTCGCTAGGTGGAGAACTATTCGAGAACCACACTAAAACGACTTCCATTTTACCTGCAAGTTTATTTAAGTTAATAAGTTGCCGGCCGTTCAACGTAGTGGCAGGTACAATTAAGTAATCATAACTCGCAAGTCGCTTAAGGTTGTAGGGCGTGTCAAAATCTAAAGCACGAGGATAGAAGGCATGAGTATCGTAAAAACCTAAATGCCTTCTGAAAGCATAAAAATTGTCGTTGCCTAAAGTTGTGGTGCAAAAGTAGGCCGTGTCCAAAATTCTAATTGGTAGTTTGGCAGGGTTGTTAATGAGAGAAATGCTCTTGCTGTATTGCTCCCACACCCATCGGGTATAGTCATTATAATTTATGGGAGATGATTCGTTTTTAACTTGTTGCTTGATGTCATATTTTTTTACGAGTGCTTTTATAGCTAAATTTTTAATTCTTTTTTTCGTTTTCTTCGAAATTTTCTTTTCTACACTCAATGCTTCTTCTACAGAAACCTTAGAAGCTAACCACCAAATTTGGTCATAGATTGATAAAGCAATATTAAGGCTGTCCTTCTGAAAATGTGGTGTAAGCTTTACTTGCTTATTGGTTAAATAAATACCGTAAAAAGTTGCTGAGTTATTGGGCTTTATATCTATAACAAAATTCGGCTCATATAATTGGCTTGCAAAACTCTTCGATTCCTCTGAATGTTTTTTACGCACTTGGTAGGCAGGAAACGAGATCGCTTGATGATACGTATCTTCAACTCCTTTATAAATATTAAGGATACTGTAAGTTGTTTTATCTTTACTAAGCGTTTTTAAATAACCGGTATTATTGGTAATGCCGCCTCCGTAATCTTTAAAAGCTGTAGTATCTGTTACCCAAATGAGTTGCCTTAATTGCTGTTTAAAACTAAGTTTACTTACTTGGCTATTAGCCCATTGAGTTGCCTGCTTAGAAGGAGCTTGATAGGCAAACAACAAGTTAAACTGAAGGACAAATAAGAATAAAAAAAAATGTATAAATTTCGGTTGCATAAAGATTTACTGCCTTATAAAACAAAATAAACCTTTAAATTTGTATAAATGATACATTAGTAAGTTATCATTTTAAAAGTCGATTTCAAATATGAAAATTCCTTCTTTAATAAAAATTCCTAACCACCAACGGTTTTACATTAAGCCACGGTATTACGACCCTATAAAAGAAGAGGTGGAAAATAGGGAAAGGCTCATTATTGCAGAAATAAATGCTGAGAAAAAGAAGGGTTCTTATGTACCCGGAACTCGCATGGCTTCTGCCTTTGATAGAAATATGAGAAAGAAAGATAATAGCAGCATACTTCGGTTATTGTTTGTTATACTTCTTTTTGGAGGAATAATGGGGTATTTATATGTAGGAATGATTGCCATTTACGCTGTTTTCGGAGTAGGTGCTTTAGCTATTGTTTTTTCTCGATTAAAGCGCTCGTAGTTTATATATGCCAAATATTATTCAATTATTGCCCGATGCAATTGCAAATCAAATTGCAGCTGGAGAAGTAGTGCAAAGGCCTTCATCGGCCTTAAAAGAACTGCTTGAAAATGCGGTAGATGCTGGGGCAACCCATATTAAAGTTATTATTAAAGAAGCAGGTAAATCACTCATTCAGGTAATTGATAACGGCAGCGGCATGAGCGAAACCGATGCTCGAATGAGTTTAGAGCGACACGCCACTTCCAAAATTAGAAAAGCAGAAGATTTATTTGCCCTCACAACTATGGGCTTTCGGGGAGAGGCCATTGCCTCTATTGCAGCGGTTTCTCAATTTGAGCTTAAAACAAAGATGGAAGATCAGGAACTAGGCACATCCTTAGAAGTAGCGGCTTCTGAAATTACAAATCAGCAGCCTGTTTCTTGTGCAAAGGGAACATGCATTACGGTTAAAAATTTATTTTATAATATTCCGGCTCGTAGAAATTTCCTAAAGTCAAATGGAGTTGAAACCCGCCATTTGGTAGATGAATTTCAACGAATAGCTTTGGCAAACCCAAGTATTGAGTTTGAATTTTATCAAAATGATTTAGAAACCTATAATTTGCCTGCAGGCAAGCTTAGCCAACGGATTGTGGGGCTATTTGGTCAAAATTATAAGGAGCAATTGGCTACCTGTAATGAAGAAACCGATTCAATTACCATAAAAGGGTATATAGGAAAGCCTGAGTTTGCTAAAAAATCGAGAGGAGAGCAATTCTTTTTTGTAAACAATCGGTTTATTAAAAGCCCTTACCTGCATCATGCCATTTTACATGCCTATCAGGGCTTGCTACAGCAAGATACCCATCCGTTTTATGTGCTTTTTATAGAAATGGATCCGGCACGAATAGATGTAAACGTGCACCCAACAAAAACCGAAATTAAATTTGATGATGAGCGCACAGTCTATGGTGTGCTATTAGCAGCCATACGGCAAGCACTGGGTACGCACAACTTCGGGCCTGCCATCGATTTTGATTCTAATGTAAATTTTGGGCAGTTACAACCGATGAACATTGGGCAGTCGAGCAGTAAAGACACAGCTTACACCCAGTTTAGAAATATTGAAAAAGACCCTAATTTAAAGAATTGGGAAAGCCTTTACACCGAAGAAATAAAACAATCGAAACTTAATTTCACTTCTTCTCCTTCGGAATCTTTCACAGTTGAGAGTGCCTTAAACGATTCTGATAATAAGGAAATTGGCAATTCCAGTCTAAAATTTCAGTTGCATAATCAATATATTTTTTCGCAGGTAAAATCTGGTGTGCTGTTAATCGATCAGGAAGCAGCTCATGAACGAATTTTATTCGAAAAATACCAAGCCTTTTTACAAGGAACCAAAGGGCAAACACAGCAATTATTATTTCCTATTAATGTAGAGCTTAACCCTGCCGACCATGCTCTCGTATTAGAAATGAAAGAAGAGTTGGCAAGTTTGGGGTTTGCCTTTGAAGAGTTTGGCCAAAGCTCAATTGTTATAAACGGAGCACCCTTAACGGTGGTGGCGGGACAAGAAAAGGTTGTTTTTGAAGGGCTAATAGACCAATTTAAAATAAATAAATCGAGCCTAACGATTAGTACTAAAGAGAATTTGAGCAGGGCATTAGCAAAACGATCGTGCATAAAAGCAGGGCAAGTATTACAACAAGAAGAAATAAATGCTATGATAGATGAATTATTTGGATGTGAAGTGCCCAATTTTGCGCCCGATGGTCGTTCGACCTATTTTGTATTAGATCTGAACCGAATTAAAGATTTTTTTTAATTAGTGGGTGTTTGAAAACTATCAATCTTTATGATTTTATGTATTTTTGATGAGATTTTTTATTCTGTTTGATGAGGTGATGCTTCGGCATCAATGAATTAGACACTAACAAATTGTATGTTTCAACGATTAACACCAATGGTTAAAAACCTGCTCATCATTACGGTGGCAGCTTACTTCATTCCTTCCTTATTAGGAATGAATAATATTAATTTATTCTTGGGTTTATGGCATTTAGAATCTCCCAATTTTATGCCCTACCAATTGTTTACTTATATGTTTGCCCATGGTGGGTTTATGCATATTTTGTTTAATATGATGGGCCTTATGTTTTTAGGGCCGTTGTTAGAGCAATTTTGGGGTCCAAAAAAATTCTTAACATTCTACCTTATTACTGGTATCGGAGCAGGTTTATTTTACGAGGGAGTAAAATATTCTCAAACCATACCAATGAAGAATAAAATGGAAGAATATGCTCAAAACCCAAATCCTGATGATTTTGCAGTTTTTGTTTCCAAATATTCTCCTCAATACTATGATCAAGTGTATGATTTTATTCAATACTTTAATGAAAACCAAAATGATGAATCGGCTAAAAAACAAAGTGTTAGCTATTTAGATGATATTTATGGTCTTAAAATTAATGTACCCATGGTTGGGGCATCTGGTGCCATTTATGGAATACTAATGGCATTTGGAATGCTCTTTCCAAATACCCAGTTAATGCTGTTGTTTCCGCCCATACCCATTAAAGCTAAATATCTGGTGGTAATTTTGGGAGGTATGGCAATCTATTCTGAGTTTGGGCATCGATCTGGCGGGGATAATGTAGCACATTTAGCTCACCTTGGGGGCATGGTTTTTGCCTTTATTATGATTAAGTTGTGGAGTAGGCAACGGAATAATTTCTATTAATATGCAATACGGAAGACCATCATACGGAAGAGGAGGATTTGGCTCAGGCATTATGGAGGAGTTTAAAAACGCTTTCAAATTACCAGATAATGGATTGATGCAGCTTATTTTTATAAATGTAGCTGTGTTTGTTACATTCAGTTTACTGCACGTTATTTTATTTTTTCTGCAAGCCACTTCTTTGTACGAAGTAATTGAAAGTTACTTCATAATACCCGCCTCGTTTACTTCTTTTATTACCAGACCTTGGACTTTGATTACCTACTTTTTTATGCATGGTGGGTTTATGCATATTATATTTAATATGCTTTTTCTCTACTGGTTTGGGCTAATTATTAAAGAGTTTTTAGGTGGAAGCAAAGTTATTAGCTTATATGTATTGGGAGGTATTTTTGGCGGCTTGCTCTACTTGCTGATGTATAATCTTGTTCCTCCATTTACAAATAATGTAAACACTTCGGTAATGTTGGGTGCATCTGGTGGTGTGTATGCGGTAGTGGTAGGAGCGGCCACATTAATGCCTAACTACACTATGCATCTTATGTTTTTTGGCCCTGTACGCATTAAATACATTGCCATAGCATATGTGTTTATTTCGCTTGTTAATACCACAGGAGCAAATGCCGGGGGTAACCTAGCTCATTTAGGAGGAGCCGCTTTAGGGTTTATTTTTATAAAGCAATTACAAAGCGGTACCGATTTAGGTAAACCTGTGCATTGGTTTATTGCTTTTATAAAAAGCTTCTTTGTAAGGCAGCCCAAAGTACGTGTGTCCTATAAAAAGTCTGCTTCAGCAAAAACTTCAAGTAAACCCAAAGCATCTTCATCCAAATCGTCTGGTACTACCAATACCAATGTTTCTCAAGAAGAAATTGATACTATTCTAGATAAAATATCTCAACACGGTTATGAAAGCCTGACTAAAGATGAAAAGCAAAAGCTTTTTAGTGCAGGGAGCAAATAGGGAGACTCAAGATTGTTAGACATACGTAAGACGTAAGACATGAGACGTAAGACAAGTGGATCTATACTATCGGCTGGGATCGAATCTTTACCCATTCACTTTTGGTTATAAATTAAAGTACTTTTTTACTGCATATTCATACTGAACCATGAATATTTTTTTAAATTCAGTAATGTTATTTTGCTCATAAAAAAGAAGCATCGCTTTTTTATAATCAGAAGCTTTTACGCTTCTATATGACAGTGGACAATATCCATTTTCCATAAGAATGGCATTGCTTATTATGCGAGCCGTACGCTTGTTGCCATCATTAAATGCTTGAATGTATGATAGTAAAACTAATAACAACAGTGCTTTTTCAAATACATTGTCTTTTGCATTTACCAAATCACACATTTGCTGCACAACTTCTACTATTTGTTGTTCCACATTTAATGGTTTGTATTCTGTGCCACCAACTCCTACACCTCGCTTCCGGATATTTCTTTCAACTCCCAAATTTTTAATTAGAATAGAGTGTATATCTTCAATTCTGTTAATTGTAATCGGTTTCAAATAACCTGGTTCTGCAATAATAAAATCCAAAGCATCTTTATGATTAAGAAGCATTATAGCGTCATCCTTCTTCTTGCCTTCGGCAAGTTCTTTATATTTTATCAATATTTCTGTCTCAAGCAAAGTATAAGTATTTCCTTCAATTTCAGCCGACTTCCATGACAAATCGATTGCCAAAATTTCTAGTTCCTTTTTATATTCAACATTGGATAGAGGAGCTATGTTTTTTATATACTTATCATGCAATACATTTAAATGCTCCATTTCTTCTGTTGTAAACAATTCAGCTTTGCTCAACACTTTAGGAATCAAATCAAGATTAAAAGACTCTTTTGCATTACGATCTTCTGGAAGTAAATTGTAATATGCTTCAATATCGATTGGAACAAACAATTCGTAAGCATCAGAAATGGAGTATGTTCTTGCCTTTCCTTGACCATTGGTTTTTATCAATTCCGGAGTCATTTCTAACAAGAGCCGTCTAATGGTGCTATCTCCCATTTTAACTTTTACGGCATTAAAGATAGTCGATCGATCTACTGGCTGATTTGCTCTCACAATATCAATAATTGCTTGTTTTTTTTTGCTTAACATATCTTGAATATTCCTATCTCACATTTCATCGTTGAGTACAAATATATGCACTTACTGCTCATTATTTATCCAAATGCTGCTTGTTTTAATTAATTTCAAGCAGCATTTAATCATTTTATGAGCAGATTTAGAAATTAGAACCATATTATGCTGCTCGCATTTACTGAAAATGCTGCTCTATTTCAATAAATTTGAGCAGCATTCTATGTTTATTGTAAGCTTCTGTCTAACAGTCTTATGTCTAACAGTCTTATGTCTTCTTTTACTCCAACGAATTCATCACATCCTCAATATAATTCAGCACATCATCTTGCCCTTGTTTTGCTAACGAAGAAGTAATAAATGAAACAGGAAGTTCTGCCCAATCAGCTTTAAGCACACGATTAAAAGCAGCCTTGTGCGACTCTACTTTATTTTTAGAAATTTTATCAGCTTTAGTAAAAATGAGGGCAAAAGGAAGTTTTTTTTCTCCCATCCAATTAATAAATTCCAAATCTATGGGCTGAGGTTTTAAGCGGATGTCAATCAAAATAAAAGTACAAACCAAGGGTTGCCTATCCAGTAAATAACTGGCTATAATATCACCAAATTTACCTCTATCTGTTTTACTTACCCGAGCCCACCCATAGCCCGGTAAATCAACCAAATGCCATTCGTTATTTACAATAAAATGATTAATTAATTGCGTTTTACCGGGTCTGCCCGATGTTTTAGCCAATTTTTTGCGGTTGGTAAGCATGTTAATTAGCGAAGATTTTCCGACATTTGAACGGCCAATAAAGGCGAATTCAGGAATGGTGGTGTTTGGGCATTTTTGCACATCCGTATTACTAATTACAAACTCTGCCGTCTTAATTTTCATCATTTTTACTTTGAGACTGCAAGTTTAATTGGATTCTTCGAATATCCATAGTTTTAGCATCTGTAAGAAAAACACTAGATATTATTCAACATGTTAGAATCAATTTATTATCTTAGATTTTTACTAACTAACCTATTGCTTTAAGCATGCAATTTAAAACACAAGTTATCAGGTATTTA
>CAZZML010000049.1:0-12167 GCA_964654735.1 uncultured Roseivirgaceae bacterium
CAGATTAACGCATACAAAATAAGAATTTGCGAATATCTGTAAAATCTGCGGGAGAAAGGATTTTTACTCGGATGTTAGTAAATTAAAATTAACATTTTAACTATTCTGAATTATTTCATTTATAACAATTTGTGCACAAATTTGAGAAACGATGCAACCCCAGCTATGGATTTTCAGTCTTTAACAAAAAACTCAATTTAATTATGCAAAAATTAACCCTAACAATCATTGCATTTGTTTTAGCATTTGCAGTTCAAGCTCAGAAAAAAGAAACCCGTCAGGTAGGCGAATTTGATTATGTATCTTTTGGAATTAGTGGCAAACTTATAATCACACAAGGAAATTTTAACAGCCTTGTATTAGAAGGAGATGCTGATGATTTAGAAAAGATAGAAACATACGTTAGTGGAGGTAAATTGAAAATAAGAAAAGAAAATAATAGTAGTTGGTTTGGTGACAATCTGGATGACGTAACCGTAAAAGTTACACTTGTAGATTTTACAGGAGCTAGTGTAAGCGGTTCTGGAAAAATAACAAACAGTAACAATCTAAATGGTAAAAACATAAAGTTAAGTGTAAGTGGCTCTGGAAAGTTAGATCTTTATGTAGAGTGCGAAACTATGGAAACCCATATTTCTGGATCAGGAAGAATTACCTTAGAAGGGGAGTCATCTACCAGCGACCTACATATTAGTGGTTCTGGAGGGATTAACTCAAGCGAATTTGAAACCAATAAATTAGAAGCTCATATTAGCGGATCTGGCTCGGCCAAAGTAAAAGTAAAAGATGAAATTGATGCACATATTAGTGGTAGTGGTAGCATTCGCTATATTGGTAACCCTTCTAAAATTAGGGAGAAAGTAAGCGGAAGTGGTAGTGTGCGTAGCATGTAAATAATTGCACAGCAAAATTACCACAGCAAAAGAGGGTGCAGGATATTCAATTACCATGCAACCTCTTTTGCTGTTTAGTTGGATATAAGCTAGACCAAATAGTCTTAAAATAATATTTTTCACTATTGCAAGTCAACTTCCTTTAAAAAGTAAAAAAAGTTAAGCCATCGCAGTTTAAAGAGTAGTATCTTTCCACTTAATTTAACAACGAATATGGCAACAAAGATAAAATCGCACTCTTTTCATATTCCAGTTATGGGTACTGGGTTTACAATTGATTCACCCATTAAAGTCGCACAATACGGAATTTCTTCAGTAATATCTTTAGTTGATGATATTCTGATTGAAAAAATGCGCGAATTCTATACTAAGAATATTAATGAACCATTTCATGAAATTTCTAACAAAATAGAAGATTATCGCGCTAAACGCATTACAGCTTACCTTAACTTGGTTGATAAAATTGTTGAAAAGAAATTTGAAGAACTCAAAAATTCGATAAAAGAATCAGGTGCTGCTTTTGATAAGTATATGCATATGTTACCAAACATATCAGAAGTAAAGCAAAAATTTCACGAATTTTCGAACCAATCTTACTCTAGGCAAGACTTACTTGATTGGGCGCACAAACACCTATCTACTGGCAGCATTGATGTGAACATTATGACCAAACTTGATAAGGTGAATTATAATGGAGATAAAGAATTACCTTCGGAGTTTAACGATGCACATGCAGCTCTTCGAGGTTATGCCAATAGTGATTTAGCTTCGTCCATCATTTTTTCAGCAGGTATGAACCCAAGGCTATATAGTTATATTGCTGAGTTCGATGATTTTTATCCGGATGAGAACGGATACATAAAAAAGAAAATTGTTATTAAAGTAAGTGATTACCGCTCAGCTATGATTCAAGGTAAATTTTTAGCAAAAAAAGGACTTTGGGTTTCAGAATACAGAATTGAATCGGGTCTAAATTGTGGAGGACATGCCTTTGCGACTGATGGCCTATTGATGGGACCCATACTTAAAGCGTTCAAAGATCATAAAGAGGAGTTGATTAACTCTACGTTTGAAATTTTAGAAAGTGCGTTAAAAGCAAAGGGAAAAACCTGCCCAAGTAAACCAATTGAACTTTTGGTGACTACACAAGGTGGAGTAGGTACTGCTGAAGAACACGATTTTCTGCTTGATGAATATGGAGTAGATTCTGTAGGCTGGGGAACACCTTTCTTATTGGTTCCTGAAGCTTCAACCGTTGATGATCACACATTGCAACAATTGGCTAAAGCCAAGGAAGAAGATCTTTATTTAAGTGGCATATCACCTTTAGGGGTACCTTTTAATACCTTAAGGGGTAATACTCAAGACAATATTAAACATGCTAAAATAGATAGTGGCAGGCCTGGTAGTTCTTGCCCTAAGCAGTTCTTGGTTTCTTCTAAAGAATTTACAGACCGAGCTATTTGTACAGCATCACGTCAGTACCAACGCATTAAGATTAAAGAATTAGATGCTCAAGATGATTTGAGTAAGGCTGATCGCAAAACCACATTGGATAAAATCTTAGACAAATCATGTATTTGTGTTGGCTTAGGAGTTTCTGCTATGAAAGTGGCAAACTTTGATGTAAAAGGCGAAGGTGTTTCTATTTGCCCTGGGCCAAATTTGGCTTATTTTTCAAGCATTGCACCCTTACAGCAAATGGTGGGGCATATATATGGAAACGCCAAAGTAGCCTTAAGCGCTCACCGCCCTAATATGTTTATGAAAGAGTTGAAAATGTATATCAAACATTTAAGAGAAAAAATGGACGAAATTACAGAAGCTACTACCGAGCGTCAATTAAAAGGATTGGCTGAATTTCAAAGTAATTTAATGGATGGTGTTCATTATTACCAAGAGCTTGTTGAAAAAATGATACATAGAGCAGAAGAATCTGCTACGAAAATTAAGCAAGATATTGAAGAGTTAAAGATGGAACTGATGGGATTGGAATTAGTGCCGGCATAAGATAATTATTGGAAAATACACCAAGGCCTTAGAATTAATAATTCTAAGGCCTTTTTTTATGTAAAGTAATTTTTGAGAGGGCTTTGCTTTTAGAAATTCAATTAGCTACTTTTGCACTCCAAAATAAATATAAACAATGAACAATTACGAGACGGTATTCATTCTTACTCCCGTTTTATCTGATGATCAGGTAAAGGATGCTGTCAAAGGGTACTCTAAAGTACTTAAAGACAGTGGTGCAAAGATTGTAAATGAAGAAAATTGGGGCTTAAAAAAATTAGCTTACCAAATCGGTCACAAATCAACTGGGTTTTATTGCCTTATTGAATTTGATGCTGAAGGAGGTGCTGTTGCAAAGCTCGAAACTGAGTATAAACGAGATGAGCGAATTATGCGCTTTATGACAACTTCGTTAGACAAACACGCAGTGAAGTATAATGAGAAAAGACGCAAAGGCGCTTTTAAGAAAAAGAAAAAAACTGAGGAGGCAGCAGCAAAATGACACTACAAAACGAACCCATAAACAGACAGGATATTAAGCCTAAGTACTGTAGATTTAAGAAAAACGGAATCAAATATATTGATTATAAAGACCCTGACTTCTTAATGAAATTTGTAAACGAGCAAGGTAAAATTTTACCTAGAAGACTTACTGGAACAAGTATTAAATTTCAGAAAAAAGTTACTCAAGCCATTAAGCGAGCACGTCATATGGCCATTTTACCTTATACTGGAGACTCTTTAAAGTAATCGAAAATGGAAGTTATATTAAAATTAGACATACCAGGAATAGGTTACAAATACGATACAGTATCTGTTAAACCTGGATACGGAAGAAATTTTTTAATTCCTCAGGGGCAAGCAATTTTGGCTAATAAAAGCAATCGTAAAATGATTGACGAAAATATTAGACAAGCTGCTCATAAAGCTGAGAAAATGAAAAATGATGCACAAGAACTAGCAAATGGTTTAGAAGCATTAACTATTAAAATTGGAACTAAGGCGGGCGAAAATGGAAAGATTTTTGGGGCTGTAACTTCAAATCAAGTAGCTGAAATATTTAAAACAAATGGATTTGATGTTGATAGAAGAAGGATTTCTTTTAAAGGCGAAATCAAAACTGTAGGTGAATATGAAGCCGCTGTTGATTTACACAGAGAAGTAAAAGCAGTAATTAACTTTTCAGTAGTAGCTGAATAGGTTTAGTTGCATAGCTAAAAAATAAAAGTCTGTTTGCTAGTTAGCAAACAGACTTTTTTATTGTCTCCAAATCGTCATTGTCGGGCGTAAGACCCGACAATTCGTTTGAGATAAACCTATGTCATCGAATAAGCTACATTAGATTTACAGTAAAGGTTGAATCCCCTGCCACATTTGCGAATTACTCATTATAAAGAATAGGTAAGCAATAGCATATTTCTAAACTTGCCCCTACCATAATAATACGAAACCATAAATTTATCCGAAATTTTATATTGCGGCCCGCCATGCAATCCAGCATAAAAGGCTACCTGCCTTTCAATAGTATCTACATTCATACGCTTGGGGTAACCAATATGTGCACCCGCAGATGCAACTATAGCAAACTGTAACCTTTTATGCGGTAGTAGGATATACTTACCCCAACCGCCTACTGATGTCCAGCCTATATTATTGATACTAGAGTCAAATATATTATGAGGAGGAATCCAGTTTAGATTTGCCCAAGTATAAGAGAAGTCACCCCCTATTTCAATATGCTTATCAAACCTTTTTCCAATTACTAGTTGAACTGCCTTAATGTATTCAATTTTCCTATTATTTATCAAAGGTAAAAAATCAGTTGGTAACCATTCAATATTTTTCTGCTCAAAGCCAAACCCTGTACCTAATGCTATAGTTACATTTTGTGCATTAACATTGCAGTAGAATAAACAAATAACTTGAAACTGAAGATATAGAATGATAAACAATTTCATATAAATTTTCTTTATTGGCCAACCTTTCTTATAGTAGCACCAGCAGTGTAAATGGATGTATCTATGAATAATAAGGATCCATTGTTAGTAAGACTTCCAATAAACCTATTATTATGGTAAAAATTAACAGTACTATTTAATCTTTGCACATTTATCACATCACCAACATTATAACTGTACGGGTATGAGAATTTATATATGCCATTTTGCCAAATTTGGACTACATTTCCTCTAAATTTTGAAACATACACATTATACTTAATTGTGTTCCACCCAACTCCTCCATAATTTGTTGGAGACAATCCAAACATTATATCTGTATTCCTCGAATCAATTTGAAACTCTGCCCCATAAGGTCCAACATTATAAAATGAGGATGCCCCAGAGTTCCACCAATTGGAATTAGTTGTCTTAACTAGCGAATAAAATGCAATATCTAAACTCCCAGGATATTCATATTCTATCGGATTATCTAAAATAACATTTACATTTTGACCATTTATAAAGATAGGAGGAGAAAGAAGCCATGCTGGTCGTGTCCAAGCAACTCCAACTGAACTTATTCTGTCATTCCAATTTTTGCAGAATAACCAACATCTTGGCTTTAGTTTATTTTTTGTAAGGTTGGTTAAAAAAATTTGATCCACAATACTCCCATTTCTAGGAAGAAGGTCAAAACTCAATGCATGTCCGCCTGCATTGGGGTGTTCATAGGCAGATACTATCATATGTCTAGTTGTTGCATTTCTAGCTACAATAGATGACGCTCTATCATCAAAAGAACTCAGGTTAATAGTATAAACTTCATATTCTTGAAAATCATCAATACCACTATTAGCTAACACATCGTAAGAAACTCCTCCTCCATATATGTCTTCATACAAGGTAATACCAGCCCCATCAGCCCTCCAAGCCAATCGCCCAGTCTCTGTTGTAAATGAATCTTCTCTCTTAACTTCTTTTTCCTTAATACTACCAATCAGCCCTTCAATTGAATAGGTTCTATAAATATCTTTTTGATACACAAAATTATTTTTCACATAACCACTATCAGATTTATTTGTATCAGCAAACTTTGATGTTATATCTTTTCTTTTTACAGAATTAAATTTTCCTGTCATTCTTTGGGCGGTTGTTTTACTATTCCCTATTCTTTTTTTTATAAATTCATTATGCTCAATATTAGTATCAAATATATACGAAGTAGAATCTTCAATTGATATAAATATAGATGTCGTTGGCTTATCTTCTATATTTGAAAATAAGTAGTGGTAGTTTTCTTCAGATTTAGAATCCCGAAAATTAAGTGTTGAATCTTCGTTTATCGAATACGACAAAGTATAAGACTTGCCTTTATAAATTGTTCGTTCAGTAATAAAATCCTTATCATTTAAGGTCATACTATCAATCTCTTTGTTTTCTATTTGACCTACTTTACAACCAAATAATAATGCAAGTATAATAATGATGTTTAGCCTCTTCATAATGGTTAGTTTAAATTGTTTTATTACTTATATACCAAAACTAAATATTATCTTCTATTTATCCAAAAATATATACATATATATCAATATTTAAACAATTAACAATTAAATAACTATTACTCTATACCTTTACAACATCTTGAAATTTAGAACCCAAGTCCTTATAAAAAAAAGCAAAAACCTCATCACTCTTGGCGATAAATTTGTAACCTTAGGTTCTTGCTTTGCTAATTCGATGGATCATAAGCTAAGGACTTCTAAATTCGAAACATTTAATAACCCACTTGGCATTTTATACGACCCTCGTTCCATTGCCAGAGCTATAAATTTTGCTTTAACAGGTAATAGACCCGATAAACAAACTTATGTCAATACAGGGTCAAATTACATAAACCTGTTAACCCATTCTGATATGAATGGAGAAACAAAAGAAGAATGTGAGCAACAGATAGATTCTCAACTAAATACTTTACAAGAAAAATTAAAAGAGGCTGATTGGTTAATTCTCACCCTTGGCACTTCATGGGTTTATTACCAGAATAGTACAGGCTTGCAGGTAGCTAATTGCCATAAACTACCTCAAAAGGAATTTAAAAAAGAACTTCTGGAATTTGAACGAACCAAATTGGTGTATGATAATGTTATTCAGTTTCTACAAGAATTTAACCCTAACCTAAAAATCATAATTACAGTAAGTCCGGTAAGGCATACCAAGGACACCTTAGCACTAAACAATCTTAGCAAGTCGCACCTATTTTTACTAAGCCACTATTTAGATGAAACCTATGAGCATGTAAGCTACTACCCTGCTTATGAACTTTTAGTAGATGATTTACGAGATTACAGGTTCTATAAATCAGACATGATACATCCTACCGAGCAAGCAGTAGAATATATTTGGGAACATTTTTCTGAATCTTATTTTGAGGCAGAAACGTTAAAAAGCTTAGAAGAATTGGAACAATTACAAAAGGCACTACAGCATAAACCTTTTAATCCTGACTCAGAAAAGCATCAAAAATTCATTGCTTCTACCCTCTCTAAGCTTGAGCTGCTTAATAGCAAACTTAATCTTTCGTCTGAAATTGAGAAGTTAAAAAGTCAATTGCTGTAATAAAATTTATAGCTTTGATTAATGCCCAGTTCAATTCCAAATCTGTTTGAGAACCCTGATAGGAAAACCTATTTTGTACAACTGATACTTCCCGTACCTGTTCCTAAGCTTTTTACCTATAGAGTTCCATTTGAGTTAAACGAAATTATTACTGAAGGCCAACGGGTGGTGGTTCCTTTTGGCCAACGAAATGTGCTCACTGGGCTTGTTAGAGTAATAGAAGAAACCCCACCTACCGAGTATGAAGCCAGACTTTTAATTGATATACTGGACGAAACACCAGCATTTAACTCAAAGATGTTACGGTTTTTAGATTGGATGAGCTCTTATTATATGGCCAACCCTGGCGATGTGTTAAACATAGCATTACCCGCAGGGCTTAAAGTAAGTTCAGAGTCTCTTGTCCAACTCAACCCAGATTTTACGATGCCAGATAGTCTTGCATCCGATGAAACACTTCTACTAAATCATCTTGCAGAGAACGATTACATTCCTTATGCAGAAATACCACATATAGTAGGCAAAAAAGGCATTAGTAAGCTCATTAAATCTTTATTACATAGGGAGGCCATTATATTATTTGATAAAATAAAAGAGCGCTATTCGCCAAAGAAAACTAAATTTATTAGGCTAAATCCTAGCTTGTTAGAATCAGATAATAAGCTGCAACACGTATTTGAAACATTAGAGAAAAAGGAAAAGCAGCAAAACGTACTTGTTACCTATCTTAAACTATTGCCAGTTTTAGAAGATGTTTCACTCAATGAGAAAGGAATAAAAAAGAAGTTACTTCTCCATGAAGGATGCTCTAACTCTTCTATTCAAACACTTGAAAAAAATAATATTTTCCAAAGTTTTGAGGTAATTGAATCCAGGTTTCAAGAAGTGATGGAAACCGAAAAAACAGCTCAATTATCCCAAATTCAAACCACGGCATTAAGCGAAATTCATACCCAATTTGAGCATAAACAAATTGTTTATTTACATGGTATTACCGGAAGCGGAAAAACTGAAATTTATATTGAACTTATCAACCAAGTACTCTCCAACGGAGAGCAAGTATTGTATTTAGTACCTGAAATAGCCCTTACTACGCAACTTGTGGTTCGCCTTAAAAAAGTATTGGGCAGTAAAGTGGGTGTTTACCATTCGCGTTTTTCGGATAACGAACGGGTGGAAGTTTGGCAAGGCGTAATGCAAGGCAACTATAATATTGTTATTGGGGTTAGGTCCTCCCTTTTCCTTCCTTTTAACAATCTGGGGTTAGTAATTATTGATGAAGAGCATGAGCCAAGCTATAAACAAATGGATCCATCTCCTCGATATCATGCGAGAGATTCAGCTCTTATGCTGGCTCATATACATCATGCCAAAGTACTTATGGGTTCTGGCACACCATCGATTGAGAGCTATTACCAAACCCAACAAGGAAAGTATGGACTAGTCTCCATACCCGAACGGTTCGGAGGGTCAATTTTGCCCAATATTACCACAGCGGACATTGGCCGAGAGCAGAAGAAAAAAACCATGAAAGGGTATATTTCGAATCAATTATTCGAAGCTATAGAACAGACTCTTAGCATAGGTAAGCAAGTGATTATATTCCAAAACAGAAGAGGTTATGCCCCCTATTTAAACTGCACTGTTTGTGGATGGACTCCTCATTGCCATCATTGTGATGTAAGCCTTACATATCATCTCTATAAAAATGAACTTAGATGCCACTATTGTGGGCATTCTGAAGCTCTCCCGGTTACCTGCGAAGAATGTGGTTCTACTGATATTAGAACAAATAATTATGGAACTGAACAACTAGAAGAAAGCTTGCAATTGCTTTTTCCGACCAAGAAAGTTGCCCGAATGGATCAGGACACGACCCGTGGAAAGTATAGTTTTGATAAACTGATAGATGATTTTTCAAACAAAGGGATTGACATTTTAGTGGGTACTCAAATGGTGGCCAAAGGATTGGATTTTGAGAATGTGCAATTGGTTGGCATTTTTGATATTGACCGAATGATTCACTTTCCTGATTTTAGATCGGCAGAACGAACATTTAATTTAGCTACACAAGTAGCCGGGCGAGCAGGCAGGCGAAAAGAGCAAGGAGAAGTAATTATACAATCGATGAACCCTTCTCAAGACCTGATTAAATTTATTGTAGCACAAGATTACCAAGCATTTTATACTACAGAAATAGAGGAAAGAGCATTGTTTTATTATCCTCCTTTTGTACGCATAATAAAACTTACCATCAGACACCGTGATGCCAAAATTACAGAAGATGCCTCGCGCACTCTGGTTGATTTGCTTCATGAAAATATAGCTCAGCAAAAAGTATATGGCCCAATACAGCCCATCATATCAAAACTAAGAAACAAGTATTTATACGAAATTATCATTAAAATTAATCGAACAGAACCGCATTTAAATAAGGTTAAAATTAATATTTGGAAAAGCACACAACAAGTTATTTTGAGTCAGGTCTTTCGAGGAGTACAGGTGCTGTTTAATGTTGACCCCGTTTAATTTTGGCACAAAATTGGATAAGGAGTTGGCGAATTAAAAGGCCGTTTTCTAATATCTTACGGAATTTTATATCAATTTTGATCTATGCAAAAATTGCTCATTTTCTTATTTGTAGCTAGTGTATTTATGCAGTGTAATACCTGCGATAACTGCGCACCTTTTGCAGAAGAACCATATTTAAAATTACGATTTTACAAAGTAGCTGATAGCAGTTCTAACGCAGTTATCATAGATTCTATAAACCATATTTGGGCTGGCAATTATGCCTACTACGAGGACACCGTTAATACATATTTGTTTCCACTAAATATGAATGAAGATACCTCAAATTTTGTCATCTCTTATAGAGATACGAGTAACCTTCAATTGTATTTAACAAACACCCTTTTTGTAAAATATAATCGCTCCTATTTAAAAAGAACTGACAATAACATTATCGTACAATGCGATATATTTGAAACAAGCAGTGATTTTAATATAAAGAATTTGCTTTGTGCAGACAACTTAAACATAACTTGCAATAGCAATGACGCTTTGTATCAAATATATCGCTAGCATTTTATTAGTTATTAGTGCCCTTGCAACAATGGCACAAGACAGTCTTCAAATTGAAGTAAAAGACTCACTACAAGTAAGCCTAGTAGATACCGTAAATATTGCTGTTATCGATAGTCTCGAATTAATACCTAATGACAGCATTGGAGATCAAGCCAATTTTCATGTATATATAAGTGTAGATTACGGAAAGCTAATTATAACTGCTGCTCAATTTGACACCCGATATGAGCTTAATCTAGGAGTACAATTTGCAAAAAACCTAAGAGCCACAGCAGACTTTGGTTATGCAAAGCTTGCTCCACCCAATGCCATAGAAAATGGCACCTATGCTTCATCTGGTAATTATTACAGAATTGGGCTCGACTATATGCTTAATATTGCACCAAAAACGTATTTGTCATTTGGAGGGATGTATGCGCTTTCTAACTTTAAAGACGAGGGAACGGTAGAAACCGTAAGTGAGGTTTGGCCATCCTTAAACCAGAGTTTTACACGTAATGGTTTTACTTCTACATGGGCAGAGTTTGTAATTTCTTCAGAAGCCCCTGTACTCAATAGAGATTCAGGTTTTTTTAATAATTTATATTGGGGCGTTAAATTTAGGCTGCGATTTTTGATTGATAAACCTAGGCCTGAAAACTTTGATGTATATGCTATTCCTGGCTATGGTCGAACTTTTAATAACACAGTTCCTGCTGCCAATTTGTTTATAATGTATAAGTTTTGAATTCCCCCTATCACTACTCATTCCTGTTTTTGATATCTAAATAAGGCTTAAACAGATCCTTTCCTTTAAGGTCGTCATATACATCTATGTCATTTAGTGTTTCTAGTGAAGCAACTTTTTGGTCTGATAAATCAGCAAGGGTATCATTTTTTACAGTAGAAGATCCCCATTCTTTGTGGTAGAAAACAGACCTATAAAGTGCTTTCATTCCCAAGAGGTAATATCCACCGTCTTCTGCCGGGCCAAGAACCACATCATTGGTATTTAACGCTTTAAATGCTTCGTTAAAATGATGTGTTTTTAAGTCGATTATATCAGAGCCAACAATTACCACCTTTTTATATCCCCTTTCAAAGCTATTTTCAAAAGCATGCATCATCCTAAGTCCTAGGTCGTTTCCTTCTTGTTTAAATTTTTGATATAAAACACCATCCCAAATATCATTATACTCAATTTTATCTGAGTAATAAACTGCTTTATCCTCACTTAGACTTTTGGTAACATCAAATGTATTCAGGAGCAATATTTTATAAACGGCAAGTGCATTTGCATCTCCAATTACTTCAGCCAAACGGGTTTTACATTTCCCTAACTCAGGATTTCTAGCAAATATTATAATCAGATTTTTATTCATTTATTTAATAATAATAATTTTCTGTAAATGATATTTTAAACAAAAAAATCAAGTAAAACTGAGTTTTTAAAAACAACGTTTAAAATTGGAGGAATAAATCATGAGCTAATAAAAAAGAAGATAGATTGAGTAAAAATAAATAATTTTGTCCTGAAACATTAAAAATGACAGCTATTTAGAAGCCTAAATTCCTCCGAGTCCTTTCCGAGTACCTAGGAGGGCTAGTGTTATCTTAATAAATAGGTCTTCCATTGAAAGAT
>CAZZML010000050.1:0-12132 GCA_964654735.1 uncultured Roseivirgaceae bacterium
ATGCGTAATAGATTATTCATGAATTATTCAGGTTATATTTGAATAAGGAAACTATCCATTATTAATTTGGTCATTGGCATCAATCTCTCTTTGAGGAATACCTAAATAATATTTAGACTCGTTAAGGTAATTAAAATTACTACTCGGGTATTTGGCTTCTAAACCGGCTTTCCACAATTCAATGTATTTTCCGGTTCTTCTAAGGTCAATAGTTCTATGTCCTTCCAAAAAGAGTTCTTTTGCCCTTTCTTCCAAAATAGCATCGCGCAATGCTGCCTGGCTTAAACCTGTTAAATCAGCTACTCCGGCTCTTACCCTTACCTGGTTAACCAAGGCCATGGCTCCTCCCGGGTCACCAGTTTCATTTAGCCCTTCGGCTCTCACAAGTAGAATATCTGCATAGCGCATAACAGGGTAATTAGTACCTGGCGTTCCACCCGGATTTTCAGAAAAACGATCATACCCCCCTAAATATTTAATGGTAGGAACAAATGCTTGATCGTTAAGATCAATGGTAGGGTCTGTCGCTAACGGGTCGTATTCTATGGTGCCCGGGGCAGCCCAATAGATATCTAAGGTATCGCTTCCAACTACAGTAGTTCGCAATTGTACATCCTGATACCCATTTACCATCAGATTTCTTCTATCGTCATTTAAATCAAATGAATTATAGAAATCTCTGGAAACCATAATGTTGCCACTAGAAGCATTTCGATAGGTGCCATGCAGAGTTGCCGCAGGAACAAATGAGTCTGCTCCAGTACCACCTTCCTGGCTATGAACTACAAAAATCCATTCGTTAGCCGACTTATTGGTTACATCAAACAAATCAACAATACTTGGAAACAGGGCGTATTCGCCCAAATCCATTACTGCTTTGGCATCTGCTGCTGCTTCTGTCCAGTTTTTATTATTTAGGTGAGTTTTGGCTCGAAGTGCCAATGCGGCTCCCTTGGTTGCCCGACCTACACCATACGTATCGTACGAAGGCAAATCAGCTTGCGCATCGGTTAAATCATTTATTATAGCAGCAATAACATCCGCTTGAGGACTTAACGGTAAATCCTCGTTTGATCTGGCTAAAGTTAATACCACATCCTTAAAGTTAAAGGTAAGGTCGTAATAAGCAAGTGCCCTTAAAAATTTAGCTTCGGCTATAAAACCTGCTTTTGCATCAGCATCTATTGGCATATTTTCTAAAATCTCTATTGCAAAATTGGCAGACGTTACCACTTTATAAGCACCATGCCAAAGGTTTAATATATATGCATGGTCTTTTTCCCATGTACCCACTTCTAAAGGTATCAGGCCACTAATAGAACCATCCTGCCCGTAATCGGTAGGTAGTTCACCTAACTGAAGGTAATCTCTGGTATAATAAGCACCCCAAGTACTTATATCTCCTCTTAGGGCTGCATAAACAGCAAGTATTAGCACTTCGGCATCCTCAACCGTTTCATAGGCATTTGTTTCTGCCAAGCTTGAATAAACTGTTTCTTCCAGTTTGTTCTTGCACGATACAACACTTATTATCATCATTAAAAATGTTAATAAGACTATATTTATTTTTTTCATAATGAATTTATTTTAATTAGTTAAGCGAAAGTCTAAGTCCAACGGTATAAGTTTTGGAATTAGGAAATCCGTTATCATCCACCCCTCTGCCAACTGATCTGGAAGAACCTCCATACGAAAAGCTTACTTCAGGATCAAACCCTGTATAGTCTGTAAACGTAAGCAGGTTTTGCCCCTGAACGTATAGTTCTAAATTGCTCAACCACGAAATATTATTTATATTAAAATTATAGGTTAAAACAATGTTTTTAAGCCTTACATAAGAGCCATCTTCTATAAATTCAGTATTTATATAAGAGCCATATTCTCCTACAAAATAACCTGCTCCAGGGCGGGTACCTGTGGTGTTTGATGCACTGTACCTTTCAGCAGCCTGTGGCGTGCGCCATTCATCTAACATTACGGCTCTCAGGTTAAGTACATCGTTGCCTTGTACCCCTTGAAAAAACACATCGAGGCTAAAGCCTTTGTAGCTAAACCTATTGTTGAAGCCCCAGATAAAATCAGGTGTGGCATTGCCAATTACACTTCTATCATCTCCATCAACAATTCCGTCTCCATTAGTATCTTCATACTTAGCTTGTCCTTCTACTGAGTTGATTTGAGGTGCGTATGTTTCTCCGGCTTGTATTACACCTAGGTATGTGTAACCGTAAAAGTCGCCCATTTCTCCTCCGGCAATCAACTGCCGGTAAACCTGCTCAGATGCATACCATAAAGGCCTTCTATCTACTTGTAAGTTAATAGGTGAGTCTCCACTAAGCTTAACAATTTCATTTGTATTTTTCGAAAAATTGACCGATGCTGTCCATCTGAAGTCTTTTTCAATAATATTACCGCCTAATGTTAGCTCTATCCCTTTATTATTTATTTCGCCTACATTGGTTCTTTGCCTAAGTGCACCCAAAGAAGCCATAGAAACGTTTTTATCAACAATAAGGTCTATCGTATTGGAGTTATATGCTTCGGCAGAACCAAATAGCCTGCTCCCCCATAATCCAAAATCAAGCCCAATGTTAAGCATCCTTGTGGTTTCCCATTTTAGATTAGGATCTGCGACAAACCTGCCATCAGGACCTAAGCCTGAAAGGGATGTTTGGCCATCGTAACTATACAGCTTAGTAGAGCCTACTCTTTGCACTGCTGTATAAGGCGAAATATTATTATTACCGGTAACTCCATAAGCAACCCTTAATTTAAGGTTATCTACAAGGTTAGAGCTGCTTAAAAAAGCTTCCTCAGATATTCTCCAGGCAGCTGAAGCAGAAGGGAATACTCCCCATTTTTTATTTTCTCCAAATTGCGAGGCTCCATCTGCCCTTAAGGTAGCTGTTAGCAGGTATTTATCGTTAAAACTATAATTGGCCCGGCCAAAGAAAGATATAATACGGCTATCTGACCTAAAACTGGAAACAATTGGCCTTCCGGTTGATCCCAAATTATAATACGATGTTTTTTCAGTTGGAAATCCAATTCCTCTTGCTGAGAAATTTAAATTATTAAAATATTGCTCAGAAGCACCTACTAGTATATTTAAGTTTTGCCCTGCAGCAATTTCAGGGGTATAACTAAGCGTACCTTCTATCAATTGAGTAGTGTTTTTTGATTCACGTATTCGCCCGTTTGGATTCCTCCACCCCCAAGCAGTAAAGGGTACAGGGTTAAATTCTTTAAATGTAGTGGCAGAATTATCAAACCCAACATTAACCTTGGCTACCAACCCTTCCATAATTTTATAATCAGCCCAAATAGTTCCATACGTTCTAAACACTGTATTCTCTCTTTCGATCCCTTCCATTCTGGCAACTGGATTTATCCAAGGTCTGCTGGGGTTGTCTCTGGAAAATACGGTTGCACCATAACTGCCATCGGCATTATACGCAACCCTGCCTGGCTCAGCAGTTAGTAAGGCATACGTGTTTGAATTGCCTCTAAAACCTGCCCTGTTCTCTAGCTGGTCAGCGTCCGTTTTTGCTGTATAAACATTTACACCAATATTGGCTTTTTTTCCAACTCTTCTGTCAACATTTAAACGGACTGAAATACGTCTAAAATCGCTATTAAGCAAAATACCTTCCTGATTAAAGGAGTTTGCAGATAAAGAAAACCTGGAATTTTCATCTCCGCCTGAGGCAGTAATTGTATGGCTTTGGATCACAGCATCTCTGGTGCCTTCCTTAATCCAGTCTGTACCTTCGCCTGTGGTTGCTGTTCCCAGTGCAATATCAGCAGGGGTGTACCAGGGGTCGGTAGTATTTGCCTGCAAACCATATTGTATATCACGGTTATCTGCGTAGTCTGTCCAGTTTAAAAAGTCAATGGTATTATTAATCTGCTGTACTCCAGCAAACCCATCATAGGTAATTTTAAACTCGCCTCTTTTTCCTTTTTTAGTAGTAATTAAAATAACTCCGGAAGACCCTCGTGACCCATAAATAGCTGCAGCCGAAGCATCTTTTAATATATCAATAGATTCAATATCGGCAGGGTTAATGGAGGCGCCTGCTGCAATAGGAAACCCATCTACTACATACAATGGCTCGTTGCTGTTTGAAATAGAATTATTACCTCTGATAACAATAGATAACTCACCACCAGGTGTTCCGTCTCCGCTTGATACTTCAACACCAGCAGCTCGCCCTTGCAGCATTTGTGCAGCCGAGGTTACGCCACCTCCAGTGGTCATATCCTCTTCTTCCAATGCTACCACAGCACCTGTTAAATCCCTTTTCTTAATTTCGCCATACCCTACCACTACAATTTCTTCTAGGCTGGTAAGGTCGGGTGTCATAGATACGTCAACAACCTGTCTTGCTCCTACTGCTACTTCCTGAGTTTCGTAACCTATGTAAGAGAAAACCAATACTGCAGATTCATCGGTTACGGTTAGTTTGTACTTACCGTCAACATCTGTTACCGTACCGTTAGCAGTGCCTTTTATAATAATGTTAACACCTGGCAATGGCTCTCTGTTAATATCAGTAACCGTACCTCTAATATCAATTTCCTTAAGTACTGTTACCAGTTCTTCACTTTCAGAGGGTTTTAATTTTTTATTAGGTTTTTGTACGTTTATATTTTTGTTTACCTGTTTAAACCTAAGGTTACTTTCTTTTGAAATATCTAATAGTATTTCGTATAAAGCAGTGTTTTTATAGCTGCCACTTAACCTCGCTTTTTTGCTTAGGTCTTTCTCGAAAAAAACGAATTTATAGTCTGTTAAATCTTCTATTCTTGAAAAAACAGTCTCCAGCTTTTCATTAGTAAAGCTAATATCAACATTTACATCTTTTACGCTCTTTACTTTCTGGCCGTGCGTGTTTCCCGCTGCCAGCAGCATTCCGCCTACCAGCAATTGGGTTATAATACCATAAAGTGAATACATTAAGACTTTTTTTAATAAAAGTAATTGTTTAAATTTCATATCTTTGTAAGGTTTTAATGTGGAAAATACATTGGAACTCTTCTTACTTATTGAGGTATTCACGTGTCCAAGCATGAGTTCAATAAGAAAGAAATTTTACAGTGGTGCTCCTGGAGCACTGCTGTATTTTTTTATCTGGTATTCATTTTTTCATATAGTTTTTTTTAATTATAAATAGGTTATAAATACTTTTTTATTGTTTATGGTATAAGTAAAATTAGCGGTGTGGCTAAGCGAGAGTAATACTTCTTCCAACGACTGGTTATTAAAGCTTGCAACAAGATCCCATTTGGCAGAACTTTTGTTTTCTACCTGAATATCTACTCCATACCATCTTTCTAATCTTTTAATCACATCCTTTTCACTGGCATTATTAAAATAGATAATGCCTTCTTTCCACCCTGTTTCATGGCCACTTACAACATCTGATGTAATCAATTGGTTTGCACCCTTCACATATAGAGCTTTTCTATTTGGAAGTAAATACACCACATCCGGTGTGTCCTTTTGAACTATTCTTAACGTGTTTTCTACTTTTACCTTGCCAGTAACAACGGCAACTTCAACAAGGTTAGATTCCGGATAAGCATTTATATTAAACGAAGTACCCAGTACTGTGGTAGAAATATTATTTGTTCTTATTATAAATGGTCTCTTTGAGTCTTTTACTACTTCAAAAAATGCTTCTCCCTCCAACACCACTTCTCTTTTTTTATCACTAAACGTACTTGGGAATCGCAGTTTAGATGTGGAGTTTAATTTAACAACAGTGCCATCAGATAGCCTAAAAGTTAATTTTTCTCCACTATCGGTTTTTTTAGCATTCCATACTATCAATTGCGGCTCTATGGCAGTGCCATTTTGTTCTATATAATAGATGGTTAGGCTTAGGCCTAACACCACAATTATCATGGCTGCAATTTTGAATAATCGATTAAGTAGAGGTGTTTTAGCAGGTTTTAAGCTCGCTTTCTTCAATCCTAATTTACTATGAATATCTTTGTGCAAACGCTGATTAAATTGAGTGATGTTTCCCAGTTCGTCTGTGTTCCAGAGTTCTTTACCCGTTTTGTATGAATCGAAAAAATCGATCAAGTGTTTTTCTTCCTGAACAGTGCTTTCACCATTTAGGTATTTATCTATTAATAACTTTAACTCTTGCTTATTCATGAAGCGGTTTTAATTAGATGTTGCATAAGTAGGGCTTTACCCTTGCTCAAAATCTATTTATTTTAAAAAAAATTAAAAAATCGGGGAACTATTCAGACACTAACATGCATTTTCTGGCCACTAAGGCACTATCCCAGATAGCTATTGGGACTAAGTTTCACAAAGGCTTTGCATTTCTCAATACCCTTCTTAGTGGTTCTTTGTGGCAATGATTTCCCACCTGAGTAGTAACAAAATCGGTTTTCTAAAAATTTAATAGCATAGTACCCGAAGGCTGAAGTAAATAAAGGAGTTAGAAACGTTAATAAATGTTTATATGAAAAATTATTACTCCTGATTTCAGTCCCTCATCAGTTACATGGTTTCTTTAAAACCTCAATTTAAAATATATTGAGACCTATAATTAAAATTATCAGGTCGGTTCTTAGTTGCTTTAGTGCTTTGGTAATATGCCCTTCTACTGTTTTAAGTGAGATATTAAGTTGGTTGGCAATTTCAGTATTAGCCATGTGTTCAAAACGGCTCATTTCAAACACCTCTTTACAACGGTCGGGCAGTTTTGCTAAACTTACATCAAGTGCCTTTTTACGGTCATTATGGTTAATTATCTGTTCTATATTATTTGAAGAGATAACAAAATTCATCCTGTCAAGGTGTTTTTGGCTAATATTTTCGTTGCGTAAGTATTCAAATACTTTTAACCGAACCGCTCGAAAAAGGTACCTGGATAAATCTCTTATATCGGACTGCTCCCTTTTTTCCCAAAGGCTTACAAAAATTTCCTGAACACAATCGTGGCATACCTCTTTATCCTGAGTAACATTATAAGCGGTTTTAACCAATACTTCCCAGTACCTGCTATACACTTCGTCAAATGCGCTATGATTACTATTAGAAATCATAGCCACTAACTCTTTATCTCCTAGTCCAGAATATTTATCTGATCTCATGTATAAAAAAGGTTCGTAAGCTGATTAAAAAAAATCTCGAAAATTTCTTTTTATATTTCAATATAATTTAGCAAATTCCACATGTTATTTTAAGTAACCGTAAGCAACTAACCGCATTGGCTTGCCCAACAGCACGTTATTATTACAACAACTTTTAAATATATTCTTAATAATACAGTTCAGGCTTTTATTTGCAATGTTTTTTTTCAAATTAAAATGTTCCCTTAAAAAAGAAATATTTTAAACCCGAATTATTCATTAAACGGCTTTTTTAACCTGTTTCAGAACATAACCCAATAAGCATGGTTCTCTGTATTTTATCCGATTATATCCCTATAATCATTTTAAGCTTTTCGTTATCAGTATTGCCTCCGGCAAAATCATCAAATGTTTTTTGTGTGGCCTCAATAATATACCTGTTGATAAGCTCAACACCTTCGCGGGCACCTTGTTCAGGGCTTTTAATGCAACATTCCCATTCCATTACTGCCCAAACATCGCAGCCATACTGTGTTAGTTTAGAAAAAATTGTTTTAAAATCAACCTGTCCATCACCTGGCGACCGATACCTTCCTGCCCTGTCTTTCCAATCATTATACCCGCCAAAAGCCCCTTTTTTACCTGTGGGGTTAAATTCCGAATCTTTTACATGAAAAGCTTTGATAAATTCGTGGTAGTGGTCAATGTAAGCAATATAATCCAGTTGCTGTAATACAAAATGCGAGGGATCGTACAAGATATTAACACGTTTATGATTGCCTGTTGCTTCTAAAAAGCGTTCGAAGGTATCGCCATCATGGATATCCTCACCGGGATGTACCTCATAACAAACATCAACTCCATGCTCTTCATACACATCAAGGATAGGCAGCCACCGTTTGGCCAACTCTTTAAATCCCATTTCTACTAAACCATCGGGTCGTTGGGGCCAGGGATGAGAGGTATGCCAAAGCAAAGCACCTGAAAATGTAGCATGAGCAGTTAATCCTAAATTTTTGCTGGCAATGGCTGCTTTTTTAACGGCACTAATGGCCCACTCGGTTCTGGCTTTCGGGTTGTTTTTTACCTCAGGCGGAGCAAAATTATCGAACATTATATCGTAAGCAGGGTTTACAGCCACTAATTGCCCTTGCAAGTGTGTAGAAAGTTCGGTAATTTCTAACCCGTAAGAATTGATTTTACCTTTAAGTTCATCGCAGTATGTTTTGCTTTCGGCTGCTTTATCTAAATCTATTAATCGTTTTTCTGTGGTAGGAATTTGTATGCCCACATAGCCCAGGTCGCTTGCCCATTTACATAGGCCATCTAATGAATTAAACGGTGCTTGATTATCTACAAACTGAGCCAGAAATACCGCAGGGCCTTTTATTGTTTTCATGTGTGTATAATTGATTTTCAATAGTTACATAGAACCTCTCCTGACCTGTCGGGAGAGGTTCTATAAATTTAATCATTAATTTTTACCCAGATATTTCCATTTTGATGAGATTCAATTGTTTTTTCAATAAAATCCATTCCTCTAACCCCATCTGATATTGTTGGAAACTCCCCATCATCATAAGGTTGCCCTTTTACAGCTTTGGCAACACCTTTATAAATATTCCCCATCGAATCAAAAATTCCTTCTGGATGGCCAGGAGGTAGCTTTGTTCCATCTAATGATAACTTGCTGTTATATATATGCCCGGGTTTTAACACATTTACAGGTTTGCCGTCTTCTAAAAGGTATAAATAATTAGGATTTTCCTGCTCCCATTTTAGTGCCGCTTTTTCGCCATAAACCTTTACTGTAAAATTATTTTCTTCGCCTGTTGCTATTTGGCTCGCCCGAATTACGCCTTTCACATTTTTAGCACAACGGATTAAAACCGTACCATCAACATCCATCTTATTATCGCTGTACAGGTAATTAAGGTCTGCCAAAACAGTATCAATCTTAAGGGTGGTAACATACTCAACCATATCAAACGCATGGGTTCCAATATCGCCCATACAGCAACTTATGCCAGATTTTTCAGGATTCAACCTCCAGGTGGATGCACGTTTTTCTACATCATGAATAATGGGATTAATCCAGCCCTGGTAATATTGTACATCTATTTTTTGTACTTTTCCTATTACCCCATCGGCAATCATTTTTCGCATTTGACGCACCATAGGGTAGCCGGTATATGTATAGGTTACGGCAAAAATTACATTTGATTTTTTGCAAACGGCTTCTAATATTTTGGCTTCATCGTAGGAGGTTGTCATTGGTTTTTCGCAAATAACACTAAAGCCGTTTTCAAGAAGTTTTTTCGCCATAGGGAAATGCAAAAAATTAGGTGTAAGTATAGAAACTACTTGCATTCTTTCTGTTTCAGGAAGCCTTAATTCTTCTTCAATAAGGACATCGAAATTTTTATACACCTGATTGGTTGGCAGTCCTATTTTTTTCGCAAAACCAATATTTTCATTCCAATCAGGGTTAAAAACTCCTCCAACAATTTGAAATTGATCGTGCATAGAAGCAGCCACCCTGTGCAAAACACCTATGAGCGAATCACCGCCTCCACCTAAAATACCTAATCTTATTTTTGAACTCATATCTATATTAATTTTTTCTTAAGAGGCTTTATAAACTACTTTTTCGTTTTTAAAAAAGAAAGCAAACAATAGTGATACTGCCACTGCAAAGCCAGCCGGAAACAGCCAAATGTTTTGCCAGTTATGCATATTATCTCCAATTAAATAAGTGTCAGAAATTTTGCCAGCAACCCAAAACCCGATGAGCATACCTACACCGTACGTAGCCAATGTAATTAAGCCCTGAGCAGCATTTTTTATTTTTTTCCCTGCTTTCGAATCTGTATAAATTTGTCCTGAAACAAAGAAGAAATCATAGCAAATTCCGTGTAAGGCAATACCTGTTAGTAGCATAAATGTTAGTTCTCCTGCATTGCCATAAGCAAACAGCAGGTACCTTGCTGTCCAGGCAAGCATGCCTAACAGCAATGTTTTTTTTATGCCATATTTTTTAAAAAATAGGGGTAATAATAGCATAAATAATACTTCAGATATTTGCCCGATTGTCATTTTACCCGTAGCATTTTCTACCCCAATTTCTGCAAAAAACATATTGGCATTTTGATAATAAAAAGCCAGTGGAATACAAATAAGAATGGAAGAAATAAAGAAAATAAGAAAGTTCCTGTCTTTTAATAAGTTAAGGGCGTCCAGCCCTAAGATGTCGGACAGTTTAATTTTTTCTTCTTTACCCACCTTAGGAGGTGTTTTTGGTAAAGTAAAACTAAAAACACCAAGTATCAACGATGCGATTGCTGTCATTAAAAAAGTGTTTTGAAGCATTCCCTCTTTTATTCCAAGGGCAGAATCCCAATGGAACATATAACTTATACCCAAACCGGCTACAATCCAACCAACGGTACCCCAAACCCTAATGTACGAAAACTCTTTGGCAGGGTCGGTCATTTGATTAAACGATACCGAGTTTACCAAGGCAAGTGTTGGCATATAAGCAATCATATAGCCCAGCACATACGGGTAAAACAAACTAAATTCGGTTGTTTGCGACATTTGGTACATTAGTACTGCACCGGTAATATGAAGCAGCCCTAATATTTTTTCGGCATTAAAAAACCGGTCGGCAATTAATCCTATAATAAAAGGAGCTATTATGGCTCCCCACGATTGTGTTGAGTAGGCCATTCCGATTTCTGCCCCTGTGGCACTTAAATTATTTCCTAAAAAAGTACCTAGTGTTACAAACCATCCTCCCCAGATAAAAAACTCCAGAAACATCATGGCAGATAATTGTATTTGAGTTGTTTTTTTCATTGTAAATACTTGATTTTATTTAATACAATCAGCTTAGTGTTCATAAAATCCGGCTTGTTCGCCACTGACAGTGTATTCGCTATCCATATTAAGGCTAAAGGTTTGTGACAGCGAGTTGCCTAAAGCTTTAACGGAGGTACAAGCCACAAACTCTTGATGCAGAGAGTTTATAGTTGGACACTATTAAGGTGTGAAAGTATGAAATTAGATTTTCATTTTTGTTTATTATTACTCACTGAAAGAATTTGAACAAAATCGAAAGTGTTAAAACTAACAGGTTAAGTTCTAATAAGTACAGCAAAATACACTCCTCCTCCTTACTCATAGTTCATTTACACCCTTATGTTTTTCTCCCGCAGATATCGCTGATTTACGCAGAAAAAATCAGCGGCAATATGTGTTATCTGCGAAAAACAATAGCAGAGCCAATATTAAGAGCTTTAAAAAATGCTGTTACACATAGAACTTAGCCAACTAACATTAATTATCGCTCACAATCAGGGTTTGGTAAAGAAATAGTCTATCCGGGTTTTCGAGATTGGAAAAAGAAAAGGTCGGTTAAAAAGTATATTTCCCCCTGCCGATATCCCAAAGGAGTACATTTTTCGTGATGTTTAAATTTAATCTCTTAACCCGCATAAACTCAGGTTACGGTTTATTCCACATTTCCATAGGCATCATCAAAGTTAAACCATGTAGTCTCTTTAGCATCTTCACGCTTTTCGGGATACTGTCCGGTGTCTCCGGTTTCTTCTATCCAATTATTGAGTAAGACCCTCATTTTTTCAAGCGTCTTCTGATATTCAGGGGCATCAACAAGATTATTAAATTCATACGGATCCACACTTAAATCATACAATTCCTCGGGAGCTTTGTTTTTTACCATATGCAAAGCCTGAATTGGGGTTAGTTTACCTTCTTCATAAAGCTTTTTTATTACTTTAAGTGTTGGATTATTTATCATAACCCATCTGGTTTCCTGGTATCCCTTCTCCGGCATAAAATTGCGTATATATTTATACTGTTCACTTCTCACACACCTTATCCGGTCCACACTGCCGTCAATCCTATCGCGCGCAGCATAAATATAATCTCGTTTTTTTGTATTTAGACCAATAAATGGAACCCCATCCATATAATCAGGGACTTTAACGTCTGCTATTTCAAGAATGGTTG
>CAZZML010000051.1:0-12118 GCA_964654735.1 uncultured Roseivirgaceae bacterium
CTGAATGACATCATATTATGGCTTGTAATAGATTTTCCTTGCGGATTTAAGGTTTATGTTGATTAATCGTATAATCAATTAGTTTACAAGCTCGTTAATATTCCTCCAACTTATAAAATTGCCATTCGAGGTTTTTACATTTTCATTACCCCCATATACTAAATTAAGGTTATCGCTACTTTCTAAATTGTTTAGCTTTTTCCAGTATTGAAGATTAGTGAGTAGGTTGGGCAATCTCGTTTTCGATGATTTTATTTCAATAGGCAGCAATAGTTCTCCTTTATCCACAATAACGTCAATTTCTTTTTTTTCTTTACTTTGCCAGAAATAAAAGTTAGCTATTTTGCCTGCATTGAATCTTTTTTTTGTCAATTCGTTAATAACATAATTTTCAAATAAATTTCCTTTAAGGTAGTGGCTGGCATATTGGTTAGCACTCTCAATGTTTAATAGGTTACAGGCCAAACCTGTATCATAAAAATAGAGTTTAGGCGATTTTACCAGTCGCTTATTGAAATTTTTAAAGTGAGGATGATACAAATAAATTATATAGCTCGCTTCTAAAATAGATAACCATGCCTTAGCTGTATTAGGGCTAATACTAGCGTCATTGGCTAAACTTTGTAGGTTTAATATTTGCCCAGTTCTACCTGCACATAGCTTAATAAAAGTAGTAAAGGCGTTTAGATTTTCTATATTTTTTATTTGGCGCACATCTCTTTCTATATAGCTAGAAATATAATTGGGATAGAAATCTACAGGGTCAATGTTTTTGTCATAAATACGAGGATAACCACCTTTAAATACAATATCTTCATAAGCAGTAAATTCAAATTTGTTATTAGCAGTTAGCTCATCATACGAAAATGGCATTAACTTTAACGAAGCCGTTCTGCCTGCTAACGATTGTGTTATTTTTTCAATTAATTGAAAATTTTGAGATCCTGACAAGGCAAAATGAATGTCTTTGCTATCAACTATACCTTGTAAATAAGAAAACAGCTCTGGTACGTTTTGAATCTCATCAATTACTGCCCCATTGGGGTAGTTTTCCAAAAATCCTCTTGGGTCGGTTTGCGCCAAATTTTTAGTATCTACATCCTCTAATGAAACATAAGGAATATCATCATATATAGATTTGAGCAGAGTTGTCTTTCCAGTTTGGCGTGGTCCGGTTAAGGTTAGTATTGGAAATTTTCCTCTTAAATTAATTATTTTTTTCGATAATTCTCTTTGAATCATACCACTAATATGGGCATTATTATGGACAAATCTGCAATTGAAATGCATAATTGTCCATTATAAATTTATTTATGTCTATTAATAGTATAATCGATTAGTTTTTGGAGGGAAGATTTATACTCAGAATCAGGAAAATATTTGAGCACTTCAAGTGCTTGATGATGGTAATTATTCATTACCTCAACAGAGTATTCAATACCACCCGATTGTTTCACAAACTCGATAACTTCCTTTACCTTCTTTGGCTTGTGACTATGATTCTTAATCAAATTTATAATCTTCCTTTTTTCATTCCAACTTGCATCTGTTAATGCATAGATTAAAGGGAGTGTCATTTTTTTTTCTTTTATATCGATGCCTACCGGTTTACCTATTTCTTCGTTGCCATAATCAAAAAGGTCATCTTTAATTTGAAACGCCATACCTACCTTAATACCAAAGTCCCACATTTTATCAATAACTTCTTGCGACTGATCAGCAGAGCTTGCACCTACTGCACAGCACGAGGCAATTAGCGAAGCTGTTTTTTGACGAATCACATCGTAATATACCTCTTCGGTGATATCGAGTTTGCGAGCTTTCTCCATTTGCAGAAGTTCCCCCTCACTCATTTCCTTCACTGCTTTCGAAACAATTTTTAATAAGTCAAACTCCTCATTATCCACAGAAAGCAACAACCCTCTTGATAGCAAGTAATCACCCACCAAAACAGCAATCTTATTCTTCCATAATGCATTAATGGAAAAGAAACCTCTACGGTAATTAGCATCATCTACTACATCATCGTGTACTAAGGTAGCTGTGTGTAAAAGCTCTATTAAAGAAGCACCAGTATGAGTGGATTCGGTAATTCCACCAGAAACACCGGCACTTAAAAACACAAACATTGGGCGCATTTGCTTGCCTTTACGCTTCACAATATAGCCCATAATTTTGTCGAGCAAAAGCACCTTGCTCTTCATCGAGTCTCTAAACTTTTTTTCGAAATCCTCTATTTCAGAATTTATAGGAGCCTTTATTTCTTGCAGTGTTTTTGACATATATAAATTGGAGCCACAAACATACTATGTACATTACCTAAACCAAAGCAGCCATTTCAGAGAAAATCTGATAAAAACTATAAAATTAACCTACTCTTACATTTGCACATAAAAATATATTAAACTAAATTGTTCTATAAATTATTTTTTTAATACCAAAAAAGAACAATAGTTGGCTTCACGCAAAGCATTTGCAAGTTATTTTATATTTTATCTGGCACATGTCTCTTGTGTATTCTCACAAGAAGCTACTTTTTACGGAGCAAAAAATGAGTCTTTGGCAAGAGCCACTGTGGCTTTGAACGATTCCTGGGCTTTATTTTATAACCCGGCAGGTTTGGTATTTAGCCAAATAGAAATTGTGGCTGGCTACCAAAGTAAATACACCTCTTTAGGAATTGATGATGGAGCATTTGGGTTTACCTTTCCAATTAAAAATACAGCCTTGGGTATTGGAGTTTCCTATTTTGGAGACAACCTGTTGAGCAAAACAAAAGCTGTTGGTGCCATTGCGCACAGAATAGGAAAAACTTCGCTAGGAATAAAAACTACTTACGACCAGCTTAGAATAGATGAAATTGGCAGCAAAGGTATTTTCTACTTAGATATTGGAGGACAAATTACGATAAGTGAGGAAATAATTATTGGCTTGGTCATTAGCAACATCAACCAAGCCAAATTCGATACACTCTCCCTAAGCAGCCCAAATACTAGTGTGCAAGTGGGCATAAATTATCACCCACACTATAAACTTACTCTTCTTGCTCAAGTCGAAAAAGACATCTCAAATCCTACATTATTAAGGTTGGGATTAGAATATGCTGTATCTAAACATGTGATTATAAGAACAGGAATTACGCCATCGCCTACTGCTGCATTTGCAGGTTTTGGATTAAACTGGGCAAAAATTAAATTTGATTTGATTGGTTCTTTTCAACAAACTTTGGGATGGTCTGGAGGTCTTTCTATAGGCATACCACTAAATTCTAATGAAGAGTAAGCTCATAATTATATGGCTTCTGTTACTTCCTATTATTGGGCTAACACAAAAAGTAACACCACCCATTGATATTGAAGAACATATAGACAGAATTTTATTATCAAAAGGTGAAGAAGCTGACAACCAATCATATTATGAATTATTAGTTCAGTTTTATAATAACCCCATTGCTATCAATTCTTGTACATCTTCAGATTTAATGGTACTAGAATTACTATCTAATACCCAAGTACAAGACCTTATTGACTACAGAACTGAACATGGTGTTTTTAACAATAAATATGACCTTTTATCAGTAGCCTCATTATCGGTTGAAGACATTAAAAGAATTCTTCCTTTTTTAAGTTTAGACAAACCAATTAGTTTAAGTACAATACTAAAAAAAACACTAAGTACAAGTAACAATTATGTTTTGGCTTCAGGTTCGAGAACTTTAGAACTATCGGATGGGTTTCTTTCAAATAAATTCTATGGCGACCCATACCAATATAACCTTAGGTTGAAGTTTGTTAACCCTGGACATACAAGTTTAGGTATTACCTTACAAAAAGATGCTGGTGAACTTCTAGTTAGAAATGATACTTTGTACAAAGGTCCCGATTTCTACTCGTTTCATTATTATATTCAAAATCAAGGCAGGATTAAACAGCTTGCTTTAGGAGATTATAAACTTCAATTTGGGCAAGGACTTTTGTTAGGAGCAGGCTTTTTAGTTGGCAAAAATGCCAGTTCCATTACTTCCATCCAAACCACTTTAAAAGTTCAGCCTTATACCTCGCTTACCGAGTTTAGGTTTTTTAGAGGGATTGGTGCAACTATAAACCTAGCACCTAGGTTAGAGCTTTCTTTGTTCTATTCAAACAAACGAAAAGACGCCAGTACCAGTAATGTAGAGCTCAATATTACTTCGTTGCGCACCAATGGACTGCATAGAACTACATCGGAGATAGTGGCACAAAACTCAATACGAGAAGAAGTGGCCGGTACGGCTCTTACCTATTCATCTAAATCAGTGGAGCTAGGGATAATTGGGCTTTATAATAAGTTTGATATACCTTTTAACCCCAAACCTACTTTGGCCAATCTTTACAAATTTAGAGGGCAAGAAAATTTTAATATAAGTGCATTTGGTAGGTATCATTATAAAAACATAACCGTTTATGGAGAGTTTGCCCATACACTGTATAATGGATCGGCTATAAATGCAGGAGTAATTGCCAGTTTAAGCAAGGCTATTGATTTTTCGTTTCAATACAGGTACCTAGACCCCAATTTTTACTCTTTTTATGGAGTTAGTTTTGCCGAAAGCACGGCTTTAGCTAACGAACGTGGTGCCTACTGGGGGTTGAATATTAAAATAACTCCATCATTTTCAGTTATGGGTTATTATGATATGTATAAATTCCCATGGATAAAATCTACCATCCCACAACCAAGTACAGGCAATGATGGTCTTTTCAGGCTAACTTATAAACTAAGAAAAACAGCCCTATTTTACACCCAAATACAGTCTGAGCAAAAGGATAGGAGCATTACAAGCGTGGTAGTAAAAGAAGCAAGCCCTCATCGCCTTGTTAAATATATACTTAATCTTGATTATAATTTAGAAAGCAACATCACATTCAGGTCTCGTTTGCAATGGACTAAAAGTTATTTTACTCAAAACGAAGTAGGTCTGTTAATTTACCAAGATGTGAATGTAAAATTGAAAAAAGCAACTGTTTCTGGCCGCTATGCTATTTTTGATACCGATGGATTTTTATCTAGGCAATATATGTTCGAAAAAGGAGTGCTCTATTCGTTTAACACTCCTCAATTTAATGGTAAAGGCATTCGATATTATTTCATAGTCAAGCATTCGCCTTTTAAGGGTCTTGCCTTAAGAGCAAAATGGAATCAGACTATTTATTATGATAGGACTTCAGTTGGCAATGGGCTTTCTAAAATCAATGGTAACAAAATATCTCAGATCACTTTACAGTTGAAATACGATTTTTAAATTATAATCTGATGTTAGCCTGAATAATCTATTACGCATTCCAATTGCCAAATATTCATGAATTAATCAGGTTAGAAAAATCGCAACTACTCAGGTCAAATTTTATGATAAATTATATTTAACCACTAAGAGCGCAATGGAATCGCCAAGAACGCAAAGAAAATTATGGCGAACTTTGCGCCACGTTTGAGGCGTGGTAAAACTTTGCGAACCTTGCGGTTAAGGGTATACTTATTTGAATAGTTGCGAAAAATCTAATAACAAACTCCTGCATACTTTCAAGAGGTACGCAGGAATGACCTTCCGCTGCTACGCTAACAACCTGAGTTCGACCTAAGGTTAACAGCTATTTTACACCATTTAGTTGAAAACAGTCCACATATTTTTTATCGGTTTCTAAAATATGTTCGAATAACCATCTTTTTAGAAATTTAAGAAGGTCGGAACTGACCGACATTTTCCCGGATTCAAAATCTGATTTAACTTTTAATACCTTGTTAACCAATCTCTTGTGTTTTTCTTTGTGTTCTTCGGTATCTTCATAGTTAAAACGATCGAAATAAGTTTCTTCATTTTTAAAATGAAAAACCGTATAATCTACTAAGTCATCTAGTATCCTTTCAATTATCTTATTTGATTGCCCTTTTTGCATTGAATCAAACAGTTCGTTTATAAGAGCTATTAATTTTTTATGTTGATTATCAATTTCTTCAATTTGCACACTATAGGTGTCGTTCCAGTTTATAAAAGCCATATTGGTTAATTAAGGTTAAAGATTTTTTATAAATTTTAAAGCAACGATAATAGAAAATTTTCTGTTATACAACACAAGTAAATAACATATTTTTTTTATGGTTGGAGATACAGGTATTAGACACCCGATTCAATCTGTGAATAATATAATTCTTAAGGAATAAAATTACTGTCATCCGAGTAATTAAAATTTGACCTAAAAAAGGTAGTTTATGACAAATTTAAGACTTGAATTCAGCAGAAGCGATTTTTATCATTTTCTAAAAACACCCCTCTTTTTCTCCCCTCAAGGGGAGATTCGATCAGATGTCCCCTTGAGGGGACTATAGGGGGTGTCTTTCTAAGATATTCTTAATGTTAGATTTTTACTCGGATGACAGTAGAATAAAATCATTTATAGTACAAAATAGTCATCGCATTACTAGTTTTACATTCAATGTTGTTTAGTTAAGCCATAATGTTATTGCGAGGCACGAGGAATCTTGTGAGGCTAGAAAGTTATCTTCGAAAAGCAGAAGATTCCTCGTACCTCGGAATAAAAAATAGGATAATTTGGAACTTCTTTATACAAATCCGTCAATGGTAGGAACAGCCTGCTACTCCGCCAAATGGCGGATTGCAGTAACGAAAAGCTTAACTAAACGACATTGATTTTACATTTGTCATTAAGTCTCTCTAAAAAATGTTAAAAATAGAAGTTTGCTTATCACCTCAATTAATTCATTTATTCGAGCTAAAAGGAAAAATTGTTGTTGTTACCGATATTTTGAGAGCGACTTCTTGCATGACGACCGGTATTGCCTCTGGGGTTGCTAAAATTAAACCTGTGGCTACCTTAGATGAATGCAGAGCCTTAAAAAAAGATGGTTATTATACGGCTGCCGAACGAAATGGGGAAAAAGTAGAAGGGTTTGATATTGGTAACTCTCCTTACAGTTATATGGAGGAACGTTTTAGTGGCAAAAAAATAGCGACCACCACGACCAATGGCACTTTGGCTATTACTAAATCTACTGATGCCGATGAAGTTATTATCGGCTCATTTCTTAACCTCTCTACTGTTGCAAACTACTTAATAAATAAAGGCAAAGACATTATCATTCATTGTGCAGGCTGGAAAGGTAACTACAGCCTGGAAGACACTTTATTTGCAGGTGCGCTAGTTGAGAAATTGGAATCAGGTTTTGAACTTGGAGATGATGCAAGCTTTAGTGCACTTACTAGTTACAAATCAGCAAAAAACAATCTACTTGAAACTATTCTTGGGTCTTCACACGCCAAGCGACTCGAAAAGCATAATATTAGAAAAGACATAGAATTATGCTGTACAATTGACAAGTATAACACTCTTCCATATTTAAAAGCGGGTGTTCTTATCAAAAAATAAACAAATCTACTCAGGTTTTTTTAATTCGTTTCGAATTAGAAATTCATCATACACTTCTCTAAAATATTCAATTTCTGGTGATAGCAAAAGTGCATCCTCATAGCTTGTAATAGCATCTAGCACAAGCCCATTCTCTTCATAAAACTCAGCCAATATTAAATTATTTAACGATGACAATTCGCCCAAATTCGATTTTAAATTAGTTAACCTTAATCTAACTCCTTGCTCATCTGTAGAGTCGATTAAACGTATGGCTATTTCTTGAGAAATTATAGATGCATTACTTTTCAAACTTACCTCAATGGTTATTATGTTATTGATACTACCATTTTCAACATTATCATCTTCATAATTAATAGTATAAGATGTTTTGGTGCTTTCTGCAACTAGAATTTTTTCGCCAAAGATATTTTTAATAGTAACAATAAAAACCTCATTCTCATCTTTATAATTCCATGAAATTATTGCTTTGGTATTTAATAAAACAAGTGTTTTGGGCAAATAAAGGTGAATGTCGGTATCATACAAACCTCGTTCTCCAGATCCTGCTATGCTAGCATACTTTTTTCTATTTTTTTCTATTTCTTCAGGAGCCATTTTGCTAATCACAAAATCAGCATACTTTGATACCATGCTTTTGGTATTTGCACCCAGTTGATCCGAAAGTATTTTGATATCATATGACCCCGCTTGTTTAAGTTCTAGTGTTTTCCCGTTAGCGTGAACAAGTCCTAAATAACTGTCATTTGATAGTTTCAATTTATCACCCTCATTTAACCTAGATCCTGTCTTTAAAACCGTCCATTTGGAACCTGCTTTTTTTGCTTTATTTATACCCTTATTGGCAAGAACTCTGAAAGTATAATCTTGCGCATACGCTCTATGCGTTATTAATGCAATGGTTATCACTAAAAACACCACAATTCTTTTCATTATAATAAGTTTATTCACTTCATAAAAGAGGTCTGCATATAGCAAACCCTCTTTTATAATATTTACAGCTTGCTATTAATTATTTGTTGCAGCAATATCCGAAGGACTTTTAAGCCTATTTCGAATTAAGAATTCGTTATATGCTTCTTGAAAATACTCTACATCTGGCGACAATTTAACGGCTTTTTCATAACTTGTTATCGCATCTAATACAAGCCCCTTCTCTTCGTAAAACTCAGCCAATATTAAATTATTAATGGAGGTTTCGCTACCAATATTCTCCTCTAAACCACTTAGTTCTATCTTATAAGTTTTAGCGTCTTCACTATTCATCAATTCAATAGCTGAATTTTTTGAAGACACAGATTCGTCATCTTTTAAAGAAACACTCACAATAATTAAATTTTCAACTATAGCACTTTTTATTTTCTCATTGTCAAAATTAATAGTGTAAAAAGGGTCAGAAGTTTCAGTCACTAGTATTTTTTCCTCAAACAAGTTTTTGAGATTAACAACGTAAACAGCATTCTCTTTAATTGCCTCCCATCTAATAATTGCAGAATTATTTAAAACTGCTACTGACTGTGGCATATAAATATTAATTAAAGCATCGTTGGCTCCTCGTTCTGCTGCCCCGGTTACACTTGCATATTTTCTTCTATTTTCTTCTTTTTTCTCTGGAGTCATTTTGCTCATTACAAAATCTGCGTATTTAGAGGCAATGTTTTGAGAGCTAGAGCCTAGTTCAGTGGATAATTTAGAAACATCATAAGTACTAGCTTCTTTAAGCTCCATTGTTTTACCACTCGAATGAACAAGTCCTAAATAGCCATTTGCAGCTAATCTTACTTCCTCTCCTTTATTAAGTTTAGCTCCTGTTTTTAATGTTTTCCAATCAGAACTTCCGGTTTTAACCATGTTTTGACCTTTGCTAGCTAAAACTCTAAACGCATAATCTTGGGCTATCGCACCCTGAACCAACATCCCCAACACTAAGACTATAATTAACACTTTCTTAATCATGATATTTTTTATTTAATTAGTACAAATTTATACAACAAATCTCTAATAGGTAAACGGTTACCTCTCTATTTTTTTTATTTTTTTATTTTTTTTAACACTTTACAATAAGCATTCATCACAAAACCATAATAAACCTCCAACACATCGCCCGCTAATAGTACCACAATAATAGTGTATGTTAAATTTAATTTAAAACTGAACAAATGAAAGACCAATATGATTATAAACACAAAAATCAGCGCTTGTACCAATTGCAAAAGTTTAGTTACTCCATCATACCATGCAGAAAATTTATAATAAATAATGGTAAATAATAAAACATTAAAAAAGAGTATTATAAATGCCACTGCGTTACTTGTAGTTTCGCTCATATTGTCAATATAACTATTATTCAAAATCATAGATATAATATTAGCATGCACTACTACCCCATACATATCAGGATTAGCTCTTCCTGCCTGAATAGTGTTCAATGGGGTAAAGTATTTATCTTCCACCGTGTATTTATCATCAAAACTACTGCCCATTACACCCATTAATACAATCTTATCTTTAATTAGATCGGGTGTAAATAAGGTGTCCAATACGTCATGGGTATCAAGGGCAAAAAACCTAGTTCCCAACCTTGTTCTCCCATAGTCAACTACATTGCCACTATAATTCACAATCTCCTCTTCATTATTGCGATCAAGAAGCCTTTTTACATTTTCTGGGCTTATATACTTTGCTAATGATACAGCAAAAGCATAAACGGTATCTGTTTTATTCGTAATAGAGTCGTATAAATACTGTTTTGGAAAAAAAGACCGACAGGTTTTAAAATCAAATTGCCTTGCCCCAGCAGTTTCATTTAATAGGTTTACAAAAGCCGTAGGGTGATCTTGCGTAAAAATAGGGTGCGAATACTCTGCATTATTCCATAACCCAGGCTTATCATCAGGCTCCAATAATTTTTGATAGACAACAATATTGGGAGAATTTGCTAAGGCATTTGCTAATATGATATCTCCTAGAGTGTCGTACTTAAGGTTTCTAAAGATTAAATCGAGACCTATTACTTTGGGTTCAAAGCTATTAATTATATTAATTTGTTGGGCAATACCTGACCTATCTAAATTACCAACATTAACAACCACAATATTATCTTCAGCAGGTGGTACTTCTCGCCATTGAGGGTTGGAAAAAACCTGATCAGTTACTTCATAACCAGAAAGAGCATCTCCAATAGGATCTAAGAAATCAAAAATGGCCATAAATTTTCCTGCAAAAATGAGGAAGATGACAATAAAAATAGTTGCAAAGAAAGACTTAATCCAATATGAAGGCTTTCTAATAATCTGTCCGATAGATAAATGTTTATTGTCTTTCTTAAGATCTTTAGCTTCTTCGCAATTCATTTAAGTTAGGTTTTGAAAATAATGCTCAATTTACTAATTCCATTGGCATTTTAACAAATGAATTTAACAAGAATTTTCAGTAATCAATATTTATCAATATTATTATCTTCTAATATTGCAACTCAATGCCAGCAAAGAAGTTTTCCATAGATGAATTAGTAGAAAGAATACAAAACTCAGACTTACTTGGGTTAAGCAAAGGTATAACCCTTATCGAGAGCTCATTAGCCGAAGACAGAACCCAAGCTGAAAAACTTTTAAACAGGCTATTACCCCATACAGGTAATTCCATAAGAATTGGAGTTACAGGGGTTCCTGGAGTTGGCAAAAGTACTTTTATAGAGTCATTTGCAGCTTATTTAATTAAAAATCATCATAAAAAAGTGGCGGTTTTAGCTATTGACCCTAGTAGCCAACAAACAAAAGGGAGCATTTTAGGAGATAAAACCAGAATGGAAAAGCTTGCAGCAGACCCAAATGCTTTTATTCGACCCTCCGCTTCGGGTTCTTCTTTAGGCGGTGTGACTGATAAAACTCGTGAATCGCTTCTGTTGTGTGAGGCGGCTGGTTATGACATTACCATTATAGAAACTGTTGGTGTTGGGCAATCTGAAACTATGGTAAAAGGCATGACTGATTTTTTTCTATTATTAATGTTGCCAGGGGCTGGTGATGAATTGCAAGGAATTAAACGAGGCATTATGGAAATGGCAGATATGTTAGCCATTAATAAAGCTGATGGAGATAATGAAACCAAAGCTAAGGTGGCTATGGGTGCTTATAAAAATGCTTTGCATTTAATGCCTCCACATCAATATAGCTGGACACCCAAGGTCTCCACCTGCTCTTCAACTGAAGGGTGGGGAATCGAATCAATTTGGAATACCATCAATGAATACTATTCCACAGTAGGAGAATCAAATCTTAAAGAGATTAGAAAAAATCAGAATGCAGAGTGGCTAAGTGAGACCTTACAAAATAGATTGCTAGAAGATTTTTTGGTACACCCCAACGTATTGAAACAACTCCCTAAATTAAAAAAGCAAGTGGTTGATGGGCAAATCATTCCCTCTTTTGCTACCCAGCAATTAATAAAGCTGGTTTTATCTGGAGCTAACAAGTAATAATCCAAAACCTGTAACAACCATCCAAAACCTATGCGGGTTTACGTGCCGAATGCTGATATAATCTAGTTGAATTAATACAGCGACCAACACCAATATTACGGCTAGTGCTTTTAATAGTGATTTTGTTTTGTTGCTCATGCTGATATAATTTAAAGTTGGAAGAAGTAATACCTTAAATCCGCAAGGAAAATCTATTACAAGCCATAATATGATGTCA
>CAZZML010000052.1:0-12083 GCA_964654735.1 uncultured Roseivirgaceae bacterium
AAATTGAGCCAGAAAAGCTTATTGAAATTTATTTTAAGCCTATTCTGGCTCTTTTTTTGACTTGCGGATTTAAGGCACTAACTAAATTTTTATTGCGAAGATCTAAAAAGTTCCTGAATTGAATCAGTACAAATTGATTTTTCTAAACTTTTCTTAAATGGCTTGAAATATATATGCAGTAAACAAGGGTTTTCATCCGAGCATAGATTCAACCCTAAAACACATTTATCAAATACATTATGACCTTCAATACAGATGACAATGTCTATAAGTGGGCGCTTCATATTTTCGGGACTTAAGTAAAAGCCTCCGCCTCTACCTTTAGTAGACGAAATAATGTTTCCCTTAGACAACTGTTGCATTATTTTGCTTAAATACGGTTGTGGTATGTCCAACTCTTTCGCCAGCCTAACTACCGATTTTTTTTCATTATCCTGATTATTTAAAAGATACTCGATGGTGCGAATTGCATATTTAGTTGAGTTTGAAAACATGATAGTTATCAGTGAAATGTATTATAAAAATCAGTAAATTAAATTAGGATATAAATGTCCTTTTATCTTATTTTGTACAAATTAAACATACTAGCATGAACAATTACAAATTAAACACCCTTATTTTATTATTTCTTGCCTTGTTCGCCACCTCTTGCGGAGGTGGATCATCTGAAAATACAGAGGCTGAAACAACAACTACAGCACCAATGACACTGGAAGAAGCCGAAAAAGGCTGGAAAACAAATAATGGTGTTGGTCCTGTTAAAAGTCTGGAACTTCCTGCGGAACTTGATCAAGCACTTGTTGATGCAGGAAAAGTAATTTATGAAGCAAAATGTACTGCTTGCCATAAAATTGAAAAAAAATTCATTGGCCCTTCTCCTAAAGGAATAATGGAAAGAAGAACTGCTGCTTGGGTTATGAACATGATTCTTGATCCTGAAGGAATGGTAAAAGAAGATCCTATTGCACGACAACTGCTTATGAAATTTAGTGCCCCCATGGCTAATCAAAGCTTAACAGAAGAAGAAGCCCGAGCCGTGGTGGAATATTTTAGAACACTCTAATCTAATACATATATGAAAACCACAATTTACAGCCTGTTTGTGGCTAGTGCACTATTAATTTTTGGTGCCTGCACAAGCAGCGAAACCCAAGAAGGAGGTACAGAATCCTCCAATGTTACAACTGACAATACACCCTTAGGACAAGCATCAGTTGTTGACAACGAATCGGATCCTAATATTTTGCAAGTAGCAATAGGATCTCCTGATCACACCACGTTGGTGGCAGCGGTGCAAGCAGCACATATTGAGCACATATTGGTAAATGCAGGGCCACTTACTGTTTTTGCACCAACCAATGCCGCTTTTGATAAGCTACCCGAAGGAACTGTTGAAACATTACTTAAGCCGGAAAACGTAGGTGATCTTGCAACTATTCTTACCAGACATGCTGCTCCGGGTTCTTATAACCTTGAACAACTTAGAAAAGAAGCCAGAAAAGGAAGAAAACTTTACATGGCTACCGGTGACTATTTTGAAGTAAGTGTTGAAGGAGATGACGTTTTTGTAAATGGAGTTAAAGTGTTAGCTTCCATACAAACTTCAAATGGAATTGTTAACGTAGTTGACGAAGTTCTTTTACCTAAATCTGAATAACCCTAATTTTTAAAAAATGAAACTAACAAAATATTTATTTGTAGCAGCTTTAACGGGAGTAGCTCTTTCGTTTACAAGCTGTGATACCACGAAAAAAGAAAGCAAAGGAGCCTTAGGTGGCAACTTAGCTGAACGTTCATTTGTAGCTCCTGGAGAGCACGATGAGTTTTATGCATTTGTTTCTGGTGGATTTAGCGGACAGTTAGCTGTTTACGGTTTGCCTTCAGGAAGACTGTTTAAGGTTATTCCTGTTTTTTCTGTAGATGGCGAAAAAGCCTATGGCTTTAATGAAGAAACTAAGCCTATGCTCAAAACTTCGTATGGCTCCATTCCTTGGGATGATTCACACCACCCCGATATTTCTCAAACCAATGGTAAACTAGATGGAAGATGGGTGTTTATTAATGCAAATAATACCCCTCGTATAGCCCGAATTAGTTTGGAAACGTTTGAAACTGTAGAAATAATTGAGATTCCTAATAGTGCAGGAAATCACAGTTCTTCTTATGTTACGGATAATACAGAGTATGTAATTGCAGGTACCCGTTTTTCCGTGCCTGTACCTCAACGTGATATGCCAATTAGTGAGTATAAAGGCAACTTCAAAGGAGCCTTATCCTTTTTAAAGGTAGATCCCGAAAGTGGCGAAATGGACTTGTCGTTTCAGGTGATGATGCCCGGGTTTGATTATGACAAAGCACACCCTGGTAGAGGAAAGTCACATGGGTGGTTCTTTTATACAACCTATAATACAGAAGAAGCGCACACGTTGTTAGAAGTAAACGCTTCTCAAAACGACAAAGATTTTATTGCCGCTATTAACTGGAAAAAGATTGAAGAGTATGTAGCCAATGGTGGTGGAAAAATGATGCCTGCAAATTATGCCCACAACATATACAGCGATGAAACACATATGGCAACTTCAACTATGAAAACAGAAGTTTTAACAGTTGAGCCAAAAGATGTTCCTGGTGCTATTTATTTCTTACCTACCCCAAAATCGCCTCACGGTTGCGATGTGGATCCTTCTGGTGAGTATATTGTGGGCAGTGGTAAACTTTCGGCAAATGTTACTGTACATTCATTTACTAAAATGCTAGATGCTATTGAGAACGAAAAATTTGATGGAGATGCCTACGGTATTCCTATACTTAATTTCGAGGATATATTAGCAGGCACAGTTGTTCAGCCAGGATTAGGCCCTCTACATACTGAATTTGATGGTAAAGGAAATGCTTATACTACCTTCTTTATTTCATCTGAAGTTGTAAAATGGAAATTAGGAACCTGGGAGGTAATTGACAGAAAACCAACCTACTATTCGGTAGGTCACCTAATGATTCCTGGTGGCAATTCTCAAGAACCATTTGGTAAGTACTTGCTTGCTATGAACAAGATAACAAAAGACCGCTATTTACCAACAGGGCCTGAGGTTACGCAATCAGCACAACTGTATGATATTACTGGCGAAAAAATGGAGCTTTTACTAGATTTCCCTACCGTAGGAGAGCCCCATTATGCTGCGGGTATTCCTGCCGATTTAGTTGCACCTAACTCTAAAAAATATTTTAAACTTGAGGAAAACAAACATCCTTACGCAACCCTAAGTGAAAAAGATGTTAAGGTTGTTAGAGATGGCAGTACAGTACATATATATATGACGATGATTCGTAGCCACTTTGCTCCCGACAATATTGAAGGAATTAAAGAAGGAGATAAAGTCTATTTCCATGTTACAAATTTGGAACAAGATTATGATGTTCCACATGGTATCAGTATGATAGGTGCCAATACATCAGAACTTTTGATTATGCCAGGCCAAACAGAAACGTTTGTTTGGGAAGCAAAGAACCAAGGTGTATGGCCATTCTATTGCACTGATTTTTGTTCAGCTCTGCATCAAGAAATGCAAGGGTATGTTCGCGTATCTCCTCAAGGATCTGATGTTCCTTTAAAGTGGTCATTGGACGATGAATAGTTAGAACAAGAATGTTAGTATGTGACGAAAGGCGCCATTTACATTAGAAGATTTGGCGCCTTCGTCTATTTTTACACACTATTATATATCCTTTATAACTGTAAAATTATATCTCAAATAAGGTATATACAGGGTTTCTTGTCTGCCGAAAAGCAGACTCCTAGCTCTAAAAACAAATTTTGAACAGATGAAAAAGTCTAAAGTAACTATGATACTGGGAGCATTTTTATTGCTTTCCCTTTTTGTATTTCCAATTTGGCGTATCACTATTGGTGCTCCTCAGTACCCCGACCCCCTGGGCATGCATATATGGATTAATAAAATAACCGACCAGGAGCCCAACGATATAAAAAACATAGACTTATTGAACCATTATGTTGGCATGGCCAACATACCTGTAGAAATGCCTGAATTTGATATTTTTCCAAAAATAATTGGTGCCATGAGCCTTTTAGGAATTATTATAGGGCTTATAGGTAAGCGAAAACTGTACTTGGTTTGGTTTACAATAATGATTATTTTAGGTAGTGCAGGAATGTATGACTTTTATTTATGGGAGTATGAATATGGGCATAATTTAGACCCTACTGCTGCCATAAAATTTGTTGATTCTGAAGGAAATCCGTTGGCCTACCAACCTCCACTTATTGGCAATAAAACTATTCTAAATTTCGAAGCCAAATCATGGCCAATGACTGGCGCTTACTTATTATTTTTGGGTATGGGTTTATCGGTTGTAGCTTTTATAGTTGATAAAAGGGAAGGTGACTCTTAATAGTATGAAACCGACATGTTAAACAATATAACACAATCTGTATGCAGAAGCACTTCGGTGCGCAGGCACAAGGGAATAGTTATCTACATGGGTTCCGATAACTATCGGAACCATGCGACCATTGAAAATCAATTGTAAATATATGAAAACCATATCTACATTTATAATCATTTTTTTCTTCCTTGTTTCTTCTTGCTCAATAGAGCCGGAAAAGATAAATTATGGGAATGAAGCCTGCCATTTTTGCAAAATGACTATTGTAGATAAACAACATGCGGCCGAGGTGGTTACAACAAAAGGAAAAGTATTTAAATACGATGCCATAGAATGCATGATAAATGACTTAAAGCAAAAGGAGGGCACAAACATCGCCCTCCTTTTAATAAACGATTTTGCAGAACCAGGTAAACTAATAGATGCTAATACCGCCACCTATTTAATAAGTAAACAAATTAAAAGCCCTATGGGAGCCTTCCTCTCTGGGTTTAAATCAAAAAAGGAGGCCACCAAAACAAAAGAAGAGTCTGGTGGATCTATTTACACTTGGACAGAAGTTCAAGACCAAATTAACTAGAAATTATGAACGTTTTAGATATAACAACTAAGCCCTTTGAAGGGCTTACCGTAGAAAAACTGCTCAAAAATGAAAATTGCGAGGCAATAATGATTAGCATTGAAGCAGGACATTCATTACCAAAACATAGCACAGCTAAAGAAGCACTACTTTTAATGCATTCAGGAGAGGCCGTTTACTCTATGCAAGGAGAAGATACCGCACTTACTCCTGGAGTAACATTTAAAATACCTACCAATATTGAACATGCAATTGTTGCTAAAAAAGATTCAATCATATTCGTAATTAGGTAATTATTCGCATTTTTGGAGCAACCGCTTACCAATATAAAGATGAAACAATTCCTTATTGTCATTCTTATTACTATACTCACTATTGGGCTCAATAATAATGTTGTTGGAAACACTATAGAAATTTGTGCTACCTGCAAGGTTAAAACTATTACAGAAGGCATTAAAGTGGCTTCTGCTGGCGATACACTGTTAATAAAAAGTGGATTTTACCAAGAAGGAGAAATAGTCATAAACAAACCCCTCGTACTACTAGGTATCAACAAACCTGTTATCGATGGTGAATCTAAAGCTGGAATTTTGGTAATTTCTGCCGATAGTGTGGTAATAAAAGGGCTAGCCATTCAAAATGTTGGTGTAAGCTATACAAAAGATTATGCAGCCATACATCTTTCGAGGTGTAACTACTTTACAATTGAGAACAACGACTTAACCAATGTGTTTTTTGGCATATTAGTAGAAAAATCACATCATGGTATCATTCATAATAACGATATTTCCAGCAATGCAGTTATAGAGCATAGTTCAGGAAATGGAATTCATCTTTGGCATAGCGATAATGTACGAGTAACCAATAATCATCTATCAAAACTAAGAGATGGTATTTATTTTGAGTTTGTTAGTGAAAGCTATATTGCCAATAATTTAAGTGAAGAAAACATCCGATATGGGCTTCATTTTATGTTTTCTAATAATAATTCGTATGTAGATAATCAATTTATAAACAACGGAGCAGGTGTAGCAGTAATGTTTTCAAAATTTATTAAAATGAAGCGCAACCAGTTTATTAAAAATTGGGGAACAGCTTCATTTGGCCTCCTGCTTAAAGAAATTTACGATGCTGAAATAGAAGATAATATTTTTGAAGAGAACACAATAGGTATTAATGTAGAGGGTTGTACAAGAATAAACTATAAGAATAACAACCTAATCAGAAACGGCTGGGCAGTAAAAATTTCAGGAGGGTGCTATGCTAATATATTTTCATCTAACAATTTCATTAATAACTCATTCGATGTTTCGTATAACAGTAAAATGAACGATAATAGTTTTGATACTAATTATTGGAGCTCTTATACAGGTTACGATTTAGATAAAGACGGTACCGGTGATGTACCGTACCGCCCTATTAAGCTTTTTTCGTACATTGTAAACCAAACACCTGAAGCCATTGTTTTGCTTAGAAGTTTATTTATTGATATTTTAAATTTTTCGGAAAAGGTGTCGCCTGTATTTACACCCGATGATTTGGTTGATACAACTCCTAAAATGAAAGTTATACATGATTGAAATAACCAATTTACATAAACACTTTGGCAAAGTACAAGTACTTGAAGGGGTAAGCCTTGACATTAACGGTGGAGGTATTTTTGCCATTTTAGGGCCAAATGGCTCAGGAAAAACTACTTTAATAAAAAGTATTTTGGGAATGGTTATACCTCAATCAGGCTCTATAAAAATTGGCAACAATTCTATAGAAGGCAAGTGGAAATACCGAGAAGAACTAAATTACCTCCCTCAAATAGCGCGTTTTCCAGAAAATTTAACGGTACACGAGCTTATTGGAATGATTAAAAATCTTCGTTCTCAACCAGCTAATGACCAAAACCTTATTGATTTGTTTGATCTAGCACCCTTTATAGATAAAAAATTGGGCAACCTTTCAGGCGGAACAAAACAAAAGGTAAACCTTGTACTCGCCTTTATGTTTGATAGCCCTTTACTGATCTTGGATGAGCCCACAACAGGGCTCGACCCCGTATCATTAATTCGCTTAAAAGACCTAATAAGAAAAGAGAAAGAGGCAGGAAAAACCATCCTTATTACCACCCATATAATGGATTTTGTAGAAACGATGGCCGATGAAATCGTGTTTCTTCTAGAAGGAAAAATTTACTTTAAAGGCACTGTTAATGAGCTCAAAAAGAAAAGTGATCGAAACGACTTAGAGCATGCCATTGCTACCATTTTAATCGAAGAAAATGTTTAAGATTTTACAATATAGTTTTTACGATTTGGTGCGTAGCCGTTGGAGTTATGTCTATTTTGCATTTTACTTAGTTCTAGGGTTTGCATTGCTTTTTTTAAATAGTAGCGTATCTAAATCAGTAATTACCTTAATGAACATCATTATTGTGCTTACCCCCATGATAGGAACCATATTTGGCGTAATGTACTTTTACAGTTCTCGCGAGTTTACAGAGCTGCTATTAGCACAGCCCATTAAAAGGTCAACCATATTTTTAGGTCAATACTTAGGTGTAGCATTGTCACTTACATTAAGTTTAGTACTTGGGTTGGGCATTCCCTTTATGGTGTATGGGGTATTTCAATCATCTGAAATTTGGAATTTTGGACTATTACTAATTTCGGGTTCGTTTCTTACCTTTATATTCGTTGCCATAGCTTCTAACATTGCTCTAAAGCACGAAAACAAAATAAAGGGTTTTGGATATGCCATATTTATTTGGCTTTTTATGGCAGTTATTTATGATGGACTCTTCCTTATTTCTTTGGTCATTTTTAATGACTACCCACTTGATAAATTTTCGCTGGTAGTCACCATGCTAAACCCAATTGACCTATCACGAATCTTAATACTACTAAAACTAGATATCTCAGCCCTACTGGGTTATACGGGAGCAATTTTCCAAAAATTCTTTGGTACTAATATAGGCATGTTCGCTTCCATAGGTGTTTTAATGGTTTGGACAGCAATTCCTGTTTATTTTATAAAAAGAATATCTAAGAAAAAGGATTTTTAGAAAATATTTTGCAACTGTTGAAGTGGTAAAAGTATTGAATTTGCGGGAATTTGGTTACAGAAAATCTAGCCCAGGAAATTCAACGAGCTCCTCTGGATGGGGGCCTTTCAAAGTGAGTCCTCTGGATTGAAAAGGGCTCAAAAAAATTATATGTAAAACTTATTGCCATGACACCTTTGTGACTAAAATTTAATTATTATTTTAGCCTGAATAGTTGCACTATTTTAAATGACAAATAATTGGCAAAAAAATCATATATAAAACAATATATTATAGATCGAAGCAGCAGTGCTATAAGAAGCCGTGCAAACCAAATAGAGATAAATGAGCTTTTTTTAGACAAAGCCAAAGGCTATGCTAAATCAGAAGTAGTTGGAAGCGAAGGAGATTTGTATGAGGTTGAAGTCAGGGATTTTCACTCGCCCAATATTAGCAGTAACTGTAATTGCCCTTACGATTGGAACAGTATCTGCAAGCACGAGGTAGCCGTTTTAAAGTGTATTGACAATCAAAAAAATAAGCAAATCAAAAAGGGAAAAACAATAAAGTACAGTAAAACAGCTCCTTATAGTATTAAGCCTTTTACGGTTATAGATGCAGCTACAATTGCTGCCCACTCCCGTGGCCATTATAATTATTTTGTATCCTTTGATGAAGATTTAGTAGAATTGCTGGAAAACGTAGTTGTTTTTCAATTGCCCATTAATGACCACTACTGGCAAGAGCATTTTGTAGAAGTAAAAGTAGAGCACAAAGATGACAGTTTAATACTTAGCTGTGAGTGCGATGCTACCAATCAGTACTTATGCATGCACCAAAACTATGCTTTACGGCTTATTAGTGATGATATTTCTCCTCTTTACTTTAATAAAAAATATAAACTAGAGCAGTGGGAAAAACAGCTGAAGCAATATGGGTACTCGCTGAAAGATGATTACCTCTCATATTTTACTGGTTATTACCAAAATGGCAATTTTAATATAAAACCAAAAATAGAAGGGTTAATGCCCATATTGGAGGAAAAAAAATGGCAAAATTTTTCAAATACCCTTACAAAAAAAACATCGCTGGAAGAGTACCTTTATTCCAAAAACGAAACTAAAACGCAAGAAAATTTTATACTGGCGGTTGGCATAAGTTTTTATTACGATCTGGAAGAAATTCCTATACAAACAAGGCTGTTAACCGGTAAATCCACAAAATCAGGGGTACTTGCCTCTCGAATTAACGAAGTTTATAGCTTAGATGATATTACCAACATAAACATCCCTTTTGCCACAGTAGCTAACACCTACCAGTTGGTATCACCCCTTTTTTCTCAAAATGTAGAAGCCCAACAGTATAAATACAACACTAATGATATAGATACTAAATATCAAATAGCCGATTACATCTTAAGTAGTCTTTCAAAACTGATATCAGAACTGGATAAAGAAGTTAGCATATACCTTGTAGAGGACGATTATTATAGAAATAAGATTACAAAAAAAGATATTGAGCTGATAAATGTGCTAAACCAATCAACCAATCTTGAGTTCCTGCTTACAGAAGAAGAAGATTTTTTTAAACTTGAATGCTATTTACTAATTGATGACAGGAAAATAAAGTTACCACATGTACAGGTAAACACTTCTGGCTTTTTTGCAGTGGTAGATAGCAAGTACTACTTGCATAAGTCAGCAGATTATATGATAACATTAGAGCATTTTATAGGCAATCCTGTACAGCGTATTCAAAAATCGGAGCTTGAAAACTATCTTTCAAATTTTTTAATCCCGCTTCAAAAAAAGTACCACGTAACTATCGATATAAACTCTGTAACTACAATAGAAAAAGAGCTAAGTGTTGATGAGTTATCCAAAAGGGTATATATGTCAGAAGTAAATGATTTTGTTGTATTTAAACCTGTAATTACTGCCAACAACAAGCTGTTAGAACTGGGAGACAACAGCAGTTATACCATAAAAAAAGAGGAGGTTATTACCTATTATAACGTTAGCAAAAAATATACTGAGCAGTTTGAAACTGAAATGAGAGAAGCCCATCCGGAATTTGCAGTACAGGGACAAAATAATGAATTTTACCTCTCTTTTGAGCAATTTGGTGATAAACGGTGGTTTTTAGATGCTTTTGAACACTTTAAAAATAATCGAATAGAAGTGTTTGGGTATAATGCCTTTAAAAAACTAAAGTATAATGCAAACAAGCCTGCAATTACGGTAGGCGTAAGCTCCGAAATAGACTGGTTTGATGTAAGTATAGCAGTATCTTTCGGAAACGAGACCCTTTCTTTAGCCAATATAAAAAAGGCAGTTTTAAAACAAGAGTCGTACATAAAACTGGGTGATGGCAGCCTTGGTTATTTACCCGAAGACTGGCTAAAAAAAATGGAACGCTACTTTAGGTATGGCGAAATTAATAGTGATGGAGTTAGTATTTCAAAACATCATTTTTCGTTAATTGATGAGCTGTATGATGAAATTGACGATGACGATATACGTAAAGAAATAGAAGAAAAGAAAACCAAGCTAATTGAATTTGACCGTATAAAAAACATTAAAAAACCAAGAGGCGTTACTGCAAAAATGAGAGACTACCAAACCCACGGGTTTAATTGGCTTAACTTTCTTAATGAATTTAAAATGGGAGGCTGTCTGGCCGATGATATGGGGCTGGGTAAAACTTTACAAGTAATATGCTTATTGCAACACCAAAAAAATAACAAAGTAAAAGAGCCAAATTTGGTGGTAGTACCTACTTCACTCATATTTAACTGGCAAAACGAAATAGAAAAATTTGCATCTGGTTTAAAAGTAAAGGTGGTTTCGGGCGCAAAAAGAAATAAAGACACCAAGGAATTTAAAAAATATAACATTATACTAATTACCTATGGTTTAATTCTTAGAGATATTGACTATTTAAAAGACTATCAGTTTAATTATGTTATTCTGGATGAATCGCAGGCAATAAAAAACCCTAACTCTAAACGTTACAAGGCAGTAAGGCTGCTTAAAGCCTACCACAGGTTGGTTATGACCGGCACACCTGTAGAAAACAGCACAATGGATTTATACAGCCAAATGTCGTTTGTTAACCCAGGGCTTTTAGGAACAGCCACTTTTTTTAAAGATTATTTTGCCAAAGCCATAGAAAAAGATAAAAATGAAACCCGTACAGAGGAGCTTAAAAAGCTGATTAAGCCATTTTTAATACGAAGAACTAAAGAGCAGGTAGCCACCGAATTACCTGAAAAAACGGAGATGATACTTTATTGTGAGCTAGAACCGGCTCAGAGAAAAGTGTACAATGCTTTTAGAGATAAATACAAAAATTATTTGCTGGGAAAAATAGAAGAAGACGGGTTGGGCAAGTCTAAAATGTATGTGTTAGAAGGGCTGCTTAAACTTCGGCAAATATGCAACTCTCCTGCTTTACTGGCCGATAAAGAAGATTATGGTGACGAATCTGCAAAGATTAAGGAACTGCTTATGCATGTTAATGAAAATACAGGGCAACATAAAATACTTGTTTTTTCTCAATTTGTAAAAATGCTTGACTTAATTAAGAAAGCATTAGAACTAGAAAGCATTAAATACGAATACTTGGATGGCAAAACCAAAAACAGGCAGGAAAAAGTAAATAATTTTCAGCATAATGATAAAGTAAGAGTGTTTTTAATTAGCCTAAAAGCAGGAGGCACTGGGCTAAACTTAACCTCTGCCGATTATGTGTACATAGTTGACCCTTGGTGGAACCCTGCGGTAGAAGCACAAGCCATAGACCGGTGTTATAGAATAGGACAGGACAAGCACGTAATGGCCTATAAAATGATATGTAAAGATACGGTGGAAGAGAAAATAGTTGAATTGCAAAATCGCAAAATGAAAATGGTAAAAGACATTGTGAGTACCGATGACACGATCCTAAAATCGCTTACTAAAAATGATATTGAAGATTTGTTTAGTTAACAGAACCAAGCTTACAATCCAGCTGGGGCTTCCCGATAGCCAACACACTCCCCACCCAAATCGGGATAAACTTCTC
>CAZZML010000053.1:0-11847 GCA_964654735.1 uncultured Roseivirgaceae bacterium
AATGCTCCATACCTTTCCTTTTAAAAAGGTTTCCTTAGTTTTATGCAATGCGCAATGTGCTCAAATCTTATCAAAAGAGATTAGTTAACTTATCATCAAATAATAAGTCGTTATTGCTCCGTAAGTTGCTTAAAGGACAATACATTGATGTGCATAGATTTGATTTTTTACAAAAGGAATCTTCTTTTTCTATAATTAAAAAGCTAATAGAGGGTAAAAGCAAAATTCCTTTAACCCCATTAGCGGATAGTAGAGATGAACAGGTTAACCTAGTTAGCAGAGATTTAACAAGGTTAGAAAGGCTAAACAAGTTTTTGTTTGATGAACATGGCTCAAAAGACCTATATGTAGGTTGGCCATTTGTAAGAGGTAAATTTTCAGATGGCACCCATGTGCATGCACCTTTGTTATTTTTTCCGGTTGATCTTGTTAAATCAGATGATAAATGGAGTTTAACACACCGTAGTGATGTAAATGTAGCACTCAATAAGTCTTTTTTACTAGCCTACGGTTATTATAACGGGGTTAGCATTGAGGAGGAAATGACTGAGCGAAATTTAGAAGATTTTGATACCGATCATTTAGTGTTTAGAACAAGCTTATACCAGTTTTTTAAAGACAGCCAGATAGAGATCAATTTTAACAGTGATAATTTTGCAGATGTGCTGCAATCTTTTTCTGAGTTTAATAAGCAGGATTTTGAAGAACTACATAAAAAAGGGGAACTCAAACTTTTTCCTGAGGCAGTATTAGGAATTTTTCCTCAAAGTGGATCCTACTTGGTGCCCGACTATGAGAAAATGCAAAAGGAGTCTATTTTTTCAGGCTTAGAAGAGTTTTTTGCATCAAAACATAGCACTTCTGAAGAAGATACGAAATACACATTTTTAAATAGAGTAAAAGAGGATGTTACCTATACACCTCTTAAAATGGATGCTTACCAAGAAAATGCGTTAAAGGCGGCAAAATTGGGCAAGTCTCTTGTGGTACAAGGGCCTCCAGGTACCGGTAAATCTCAACTAATAACCAACTTAATTTCTGATTTTGTAGCGAGAGGTAAGCGTGTATTACTTGTGAGTCAAAAAAGAGCTGCATTAGATGTTGTATATGACCGTTTTGATGCGCTTGATATGCAACAGTTTATGGGATTGGTTCATGATTTTAGAAATGATAGAAAAAGCATTTATGAAAAAATTGCAAAACAAATTGATAAGATTGAAGAATATAAGCAGTTAAATAATAGCTTAGATTCGATTCAGCTTGAACGGCAGTTTGGTCAATACTCGAAACGAATTGATGCCATTACTGAGGAAATGGAAGAGTTTAGATCAGCATTATTCGATGAATCCGAATGTGGAATTTCCGTAAAAGAACTTTATTTAACTTCTAACTTAGAAGAGACGTCTGTTAATGTAAAGCAAGAGTACCAACATTTTAGTTTCAGTGAGCTAGTAGATTTAGTGGCTAGATCCAAAAGATATGCTGCCTATGCTTCGGTTTTTAGGGCAGAGGATTATCCCCTGCTCGATAGAAAATCATTTTCAGCTTATGATCTAACAGCATTAAAAAGAATGCAGGAGTTCTTGGAAGAGATTCCAAGAGTAAAGGAGGCAATTGCAACCCAAACCCGGGTCATTGTTAATCACCCCATAGAAATAGAGGAGTGCATAAGCATTTTGGGTAAAAAAGAAAGAGCTAAAGAATTGCTGAGTAAAATACACAACCCTGAGGTGTACGATTTGTTTAGGCAACTTATAAAAGTACACACCAGAGATACCGATTATACATGGCTTGCAGACCACGAGCGGTTATTAATGAACTGTTTTAAAGGAGTTGGGGTTGAGCAGAGTTTGAGCAAACAAGAGATTGGCCCCATTCAGGCCTCCTTACAAGTAGCTATTGAGGCTCGAAGAAACGTTTTTAAGTATATTAAATGGTGGGTTTTTTCAAAAGATCGAAAAAGAGTAAAAGAGATATTGGATGCCAATCAATTAAAAACCAACAGAACGGGATTAAAATCATTGATTCAGATGGTTGACAATCGGTTGAATCTTGACCATAACCTTTCTTTGCTGTACACAAAAGGTTGGGTTAAAAAATATGATGGAGCAATTACAAAGGGTGCATTACAGAACTGGTATCATTCTTTGAAGGAAGCTTTTAGAAGCAAAATTATATTTTACTCTTACAGAAATTTTAAAGAGTATTTTAATACTGAGCTGTTAAGTTATGAAGAGTTACGTGATAAAATAAATTCACTCTACGAAGTAATTAATAATATACCTGAAGCCTGGAATCGCTGGTCTATTTATTATACCGAACACCAACTTCGTAAAATTACATCTGACCAAGAGTGGCTAGAAAGGGTAAAAGAAATACTAAATAATGACTTTGATGATTTGTGTGATTTTGATAAGTTGAGAGAAGAATTGCCTAATTATGAAATAAAAGTGGCCAACGAAATAATATTGGCAATGGGTGCTTTTGATGATCAAAAATTTGAATCGATCTTAATTAATAGTTTAAAGCTACAATGGATAGATCACATAGAAACTAAATACCCTATTCTAAGGGCTGTTTCTTCTCGAAAATTTAAGCAAATGGAGGCTGATTTGCAAAATAATATTAGAGAGAAGCTAAGAATTAGTAATGAAATACTGTTGCTTAGAGCCAGAGAGCGAGTTTACGAGCATATAGAATATAACCGTTTGAATAATATGGTTACTTACCGCGAAATAAAGCACCAAGTAACTAAGCAAAGAAGAATTTGGCCTGTACGAAAGTTAATTGCAAATCATAGCGAGCAACTTTTTGATTTAATCCCTTGTTGGATGGCTTCGCCAGAAGCAGTATCAGCTATTTTTCCTATGGAAAAGCTCTTCGATATTGTGATTTTTGATGAGGCTTCGCAGTGCTTTACCGAACGAGGAATACCAGCAATGTTTAGGGGTAATCAGCTTGTAGTTGCAGGGGATAGCCAACAACTACGCCCGAATGATTTGTATAAAGCTAGGTGGGATGATGTAGAGGAAGAAGACATAGCATTAGAAGTGGATTCTTTATTAGAGCTAAGTGAACAGTATTTGATGAATATTAAATTAAAAGGCCATTATAGAAGTAAAAAGGCTGAATTAATAGCCTTTAGTAATGAGCACTTTTACCAAGATGGGTTGAGGCTATTGCCTGATAGGGTGCTTGTAAATAAACACGAACCAGCCATTAAATATATTAAAGTAGATGGTATTTGGGAAAATAATACCAACCGGAAAGAGGCAGATAAGGTAATAGATATTGTAAAGGAGCATATTAAATCATTACCAAATAAAAGCATAGGTATTGTTACTTTTAATGCCAAACAGCAAGAATTGATATTAGATTTATTGGATGAGGAGACTGCACATGGAGCAATGGTGCTACCTTCAAGTTTAATGGTAAAGAATATAGAAAATGTGCAAGGGGATGAACGTGATATTATTATTTTTAGTACTGCTTATGCCCCAACAAAATCTGGCAAAATGATGATGCAGTTTGGAAGTTTAAATATTGCAGGAGGAGAAAACAGGTTGAATGTGGCAGTTACCAGAGCAAGAGAAAATATTATAATGGTTTCTAGTATCTGGCCAGATCAGCTTAAGGTTGAGGGGCTTAAAAATAAAGGCCCTAAGTTTTTAAAGAAGTATTTGGCGTTTGCCAAATTGGTTTCCGATGGAAAGTACACCCCCAAGCCCTATGCACATAGTAGAAATAATGCTAGTTGGTACTTAAAAAACAACATCATTAACTGGGCAACGGAAGTCTATCCGGAATATGAGTTTAAAGATGAACTTCCATTTGCAGATATTACTATTAAAAAAGGCAAAGATTATGGGGCACTAATGCTAACCGATGACGATTTATATTTTCAGAACCCATCAGTGAAGGATTTGCACGCCTATACTCCTTTTACTTTAAGTAAAAATAATTGGCGTTTTACAGGTTTCTTTTCCAGAGAATGGTGGAAAAAGAGAGAAGATGTGAAAGAAGCCATTGCTCGATTTTTAAATCAGCATCTCTCAGATTAATCAATAATAGTTTTTTCTATCCTATAGCCAACGGAATAAATCTCTGGCAGAGAATCGTAACGCATATATTGCTGAAACGACAGTTTATAGCTTCCTTTTTGTCTAAATCTATACTTGGTAAGTAGCTCGTATTGGTGCTCAAATATGTCACCAACACCGTTGCCAAGCGGATACCCGGTTTTAGCGTTAAAAAGTTGAAAATTTACAAGCTCCGATTCCAGCGAATTTCCGGTACTATCTTTAAGTGCATACCTAAAGTATAAATTTGAGTGCGGAAATTCCACCCCATTTCTTACAGAAAAATAGAGGTTATACTCAATGGAAGAGTCATCGATAAAGAAAGTAAAGTTTGCTATGGAATCTGCTTTCCAGTAATTAGCTATGTCCTTATGTTCTTGGCTTACTCTATTCGAATCACAAGAGATTAACCCAACACCAATAAAACTAAAAATTAATACATAGCGCATCTATTCTTTTTTATTTTTTCGGTTTCTAAATTTTCTATTGGTGTTTTCTGAATTCCCTTTTGTAACAGTTGCGTTATGTTGATTTTGCTGTTGATTCTTATTGTGCCTTTTCTTATTCTTCTTTTTATTCTTGCCTTTGTTCTTATATTTCCTATCTAGTCTTTCTAAGTCGTTGGTTAAAGCCTGAGCTTCCTCCATTTTAGAAAAATCTTTATCTATTTGGAGGGTTTCAGGAACTTCTTCATTCTCGTTCATTAGCAAAATTTCTTTCACCCTTTCTACAGGAATTGGATGCCAAGTATTTTCACCTTCAAATCCAAACCACATAATCTTTTTAAATATGTCGGTTTTTTGAAGGTTAGCTTTGCCATTTTGAGTTTTAAGAGGAGCTTTTAATTTAGGAATATCTTTTAATTCCAGCAAATAGGTATCTAACTCATAATTTAGGCAACATTTTAATCTTCCACATTGGCCAGATAACTTGCTTGGGTTTAACGAAAGGTTTTGGTAACGTGCTGCGCTAGTAGAAACGCTCTTAAAATCAGTGAGCCAGGTAGAGCAGCATAATTCTCTTCCACAAGAGCCAATGCCTCCAATTCTGCCCGCTTCTTGCCGAAGGCTGATTTGTTTCATCTCTATCCGAATTCTAAATTCTGAAGCAAGTAGTTTAATTAAATTTCTAAAATCAACTCTTTCTTCTGCTGAATAATAAAATATGGCTTTAGTATTATCTGCCTGAAACTCAATATCTGTAAGTTTCATCTTAAGTTTTTCTTGTTGAATAATCTCCCTACTACGAAATAAGATGGATGATTCTTTACTTTTAGCTTGTTCGTATTTTTCTAAGTCTCGATCTGAAGCAATGCGGTAAATCTGACGAATGTTCTCATCATCTTTTATACTTTTCTTTTTCATTTGAAGCCGTACAAGCTCCCCTTGCAACGACACATAGCCGATATGATGCCCATTGGGTACATCAATAACTATGGCATCACCAGTTGTTAGTGCAAGGCTGTCCGGGTTCCGATAAAAATCTTTTCTCCCACTCTTAAATCTAACTTCAATAACATCAAACTTCTGATCAGAAGGCAAACTCATATCAGAAAGCCAATCAAACACATTTAGCCGATTACACCCACCAGTTTGGCATCCACCACTATTACATCCAGTGGTTTCTTCGTTTAATGAGCATGTGTTACAATCTGACATTTACTTCCTATCTATTCTTACAAAATACGAGTATGTTATTCATATAACCAATGTGTAGAAATATATTTTAATCTAAATATGGTAAAAGGTCATCAGAAATATCTTTCCTGAAATACATCCCCTGCCAATCAATCTTCTCCAACCGATTGTAGGCAAGGTTTTTGGCTTCCACAATACTGTTTGCCATTGCAGTTACAGCTAGCACTCGGCCTCCATTGGTTTTAATTTTGCCTTCTCTATTTTTTGTGCCCGCTTGAAAAACCAATGTGGAACTATCTTCAACACCAATACCTGAGATTATTTCTCCTTTCTCATAATTACCCGGATATCCGCCTGCTACAACTACTACCGTAGCAGCTACCTGTTCGCTTATTTTTATGGTATAATTATTCAATGTTTGATTACCGGTAGCCTCAAATAATTCCACCAAATCAGAGTCTATTCTGGGTAAAACTACCTGAGTTTCAGGGTCGCCCATTCTTACATTATATTCTATTACAAATGGTTCATTATTAATGTTCATAAGCCCTATGAACAAAAATCCTTTATAGTCAATGCCTTCCTTACTTAATCCTGCAATAGTTGGCTTAATTACCTGCTCTTCTACTTTGTTAATGAACTCTGTGCTTGCAAAAGGAACAGGTGAAACAGCACCCATACCACCCGTATTTAAGCCAGTGTCATTATCACCTATTCGTTTGTAATCCTTTGCTTCTGGCAAAATTTGATAGTTTTTGCCATCGCTAAGTACAAACACAGAAAGCTCAATACCATCTAAAAAGTCTTCAATTAATACTTTGTTACCAGCCTCTTTAAACTTTTTATCAATTAAAATATCTTGCAGAGCCAGTTCTGCCTCATCAAAATTTTGGGCAATTATCACTCCTTTTCCAGCAGCCAATCCATCTGCTTTTAGCACTAGGGGGTAGCTATGGTGGTCAATATATTTAATGGCCTCATCGTATTGGTGTGCATTAAAAGTGATTGATTTGGCAGTAGGAATGCCATATTTATTCATAAAAGATTTCGAAAAATCTTTGCTACCTTCCAATTGAGCTCCTGCTTGATTCGGGCCAATTATAACTAAGCTGTCAAACTCATTTTTTGCTCTAAAATAATTCACAATTCCTTTTACTAGAGGGTCTTCAGGGCCCACTACCAGTAAATTAATGGAGTATTTGATGACAGCTTCTTCTACCTCTTTAAAATCCGTAGGGCTAATTACTAAATTTGTGGCAATAGTACTTGTGCCTGCATTGCCTGGTGCTACATAGAGCTTACCACATTTGGGGCTTTGCGCCATTTTCCAAGCAAACGTATGCTCTCTTCCTCCCGAGCCAAGTATTAAAATGTTCATATAAAAGGGATTTATGCAAATATGTAGTTGCTTACACTAATTTGCATACATTGATAGGAATTTTATCCGCATTAATCGTATTTCATCTTCAGAGTAGTCGGCTAAATCTTCGTCTTCTAAAGCAGACTCTATGTCACCAGATTCATCATTTAAAAAAAAGTCAAGAATTTCATCTTGTTTTTCATCGTCAAGCACTTGATCCATATAATAATCAAGGTTTAGTTTAGTGCCAGAAGATACAATATGTTCAATCTCATCTAAAAGCTTATCCATTGTCATATTAAGAGAGTCGGCAACCTCTTCTAGCTCTAGTTTTTTATCAATTTGTTGAATTATAAATACTTTATGTTTGGATTTGTTAGCAGTAGTTTTAACTGTAACATCTGCAGCTGTTATTATATCATTGTCTTCCACATATTGTTCAATCAATTGCACGAAATCATCTCCAAATTTTGTGGCTTTGCCTTTACCTACACCTGTTATGGTAGTTAGCTCTTCCATGGTGCAAGGGTATATAGTAGCCATCTCTTCCAACGACACTTCTTGGAAAATTACATAAGGCGGCAAATTTTCTGCTTTAGCAACGCTTTTACGCAATGCTTTGAGCATATCGTAAAGTTTTTCATCGTAGGCGGTTGCTTCTAAAGGGGTTGAATCAACCTCTTCATCCTCTTTTTTTAGGTTATCAAAGTCGTGGTTTTTAAATAGGGTTAAAGATTCAGGGTTTTTCAAGAAGGCTTTACCTCTATCTGTAATTCTAATTACGCCAATATTTTCTATGTCTTTACCAAGCAAGCCTGCAAGCATTGTTTGTCTTATTACCGATCTCCAAAAATCTTCAGTCTCAGTATCTCCTTTAGCATAAACACTAAGTTTGTCGTGCTTATAACTTAGCACATATTCACTTGGAGTTCCTTTAATAACATCAACTATGTGCAACATGCCAAACCTTTCCTGAATAGCCACTACCGTTTTTAATACCAATTCAATAGATTCTTTACCTTCGTATTGTTCTGTTGGGTGGCTACAATTATCGCAATTATTACAATCGTGTTTAAAAAATTCTTCGCCAAAATAATGTAATAACTGTACTCTTCTACAAACGGCAGATTCTGCAAAAGAAGTAATTTCTTGCAAGAGAAGTCGGGCATTATCTCTTTCTTGAATGGGTTTATCCTTATTGAATTTATCAAGTTTGCTAATGTCGTTATGACTAAAAAACATTAAGCATTTACTGTTTATTCCATCTCTGCCAGCTCTACCAGTTTCTTGATAATAACCCTCAAGCGATTTAGGCACATCGTAGTGCACTACAAATCGAACATCAGGTTTATCAATACCCATTCCGAAAGCAATGGTAGCCACTATAACATCTATGTTTTCATTTAAAAAGCCATCCTGATTACCTGCTCTGGTAGCAGCTTCTAAACCTGCATGGTAGGGTGCTGCGTTTATATCGTTCACTTTTAAAAATTCTGCTATCTCTTCTACCTTTTTGCGGCTAAGGCAATAGATAATTCCAGCTTTCCCTTTTTGTTCTTTTACAAATCGAATGAGTTGCTTTTTAATATCTTGTTTTGCCCTAATCTCATAGTATAAGTTGGTTCTATTAAACGAAGACATGTATAATGAGGCCACTTCCATATTCAAATTTTTCTGAATATCGATTTGTACTTTAGGAGTAGCTGTTGCTGTAAGCGCAATAATTGGGTGTTCTCCTAATTGCTGTACAATTGATTTAATCCTTCGGTACTCTGGCCTAAAATCATGACCCCACTCCGAAATACAATGGGCTTCATCTACCGCAATAAACGAAATATTTGCTTTAAGCAAGAACTCAACAGTTTCATCCTTTGTTAGAGATTCCGGTGCAACGTATAAGAGCTTTATCTTTTGCTCTATTGTTTCTTTTTTAACAATTTTTGCCTCTGTTTTAGATAACGTTGAGTTTAAGAACCTTGCATTTACTCCTAAGGCTTGCAGTTGATCCACCTGATTTTTCATTAAAGCAATCAAGGGTGATATTACAATAGCCGTACCAGGCAGCACAATGGCTGGCAATTGATAACATAATGACTTTCCTGCACCTGTAGGCATAACCACAAAGGTGTCATTGCCACTTAATAGGTTTTTTATGATGGGTTCTTGTGTTCCTCTAAATCCATTGAACCCAAAAACCTGCTTCAATATTTTTTTCGTTTTTTGCTCTAATTGCTCAATCATCTAACACTGCTTATTTTCTATTTCTTATTAGAACGCTGTAGCTAAAAGTATAACATAGCAATTGGCCTGTTTAAACAGTTATTTCTACAGTTAATATGAAGATACATGTTTTTTACAAAAAAAGATTTAATAATATTGATAAGTTAAAGGTAAGAACGGCATTATTTAATTTAATTTTTTCAAATTTGATTTTCAAACCATTTTATAACTTGCAATTAGAAAATGGGTTACTATTCAGGCAGGGAATTATTGCCACAGCGATAGCGAAGACCCTAAGGTACAAAAACCCACTAAAAAGGGTATTAAATGCAAAACCTTAGTCCTCTGACAGCTATCGGGATCGTGCCTTAGTGGCTCCAAAATGTATGTTAGTACCTGAATAGTTAGTGCCTGTAAGAAAACAGACGGTTTTTACAAAATGAAATCTTATTTGTTGTGTTTTCTTAGAGGCACTAGTTACAAAAATGGAAAGGAAAAATAGAGTAAAATGAATAAGAATACGTTCGTTGTGATAATGGCTGGTGGTGTTGGTACTAGATTTTGGCCATTTAGTAGAGCAAGTAAACCCAAGCAATTTTTAGATATTGTGGGGTGTGGAAAATCTTTAATTCAATTAACGTTTGATAGGTTTAATGGGCAAATTCCTAGCGAAAATATTTATGTGGTTTCCAATGAGCGCTACCGATCCCTCATAAAGGAACAACTGCCTACGTTAACTGATGATCAATTACTACTAGAGCCTTTTCAAAGAAATACAGCACCTTGTGTGGCTTATGCGAGTTACAAAATAGGGAAGAAAAACCCGGATGCTAATATTATTGTAACCCCATCAGACCATGCTATTTTTAATGATGCCGAGTTTATAAACACCATAAATAGTGCATTAGAGGTGAGTGCATCTGGTGATAAGTTGGTGACTATCGGAATTAAACCTCATAAGCCCGAAACAGGTTATGGATATATTCAATACACTAATGAAGGTGATGAACATGAGTTAGGAGTTAATAAAGTAAAAACTTTTACTGAAAAGCCTGAGCTCGAGTTGGCTAAAAAATTCATAGAAAGCGGTGATTTTGTTTGGAATGCCGGCCTTTTTGTGTGGCAAGCAACATCTATTATTAATGCCTTTGAAAAGTATGACAAGGATAATGCACTATTATTTAAAGAGATTGCAAGTGCATACTTTACGCCTGATGAGCCTTCTAGAATTCAAGAAGCCTATGCGCAAGCCAAAAATATATCTATTGACTATGCTATTTTAGAAAAAGCAGAAAACGTGTGGGTTATTTTGGGTGAATTTGGGTGGTCAGATTTGGGTGCGTGGGATTCTCTGTATGAACTAAGAGAGAAAAATGAGGAAGCCAATGTAATTGAAGGGAATGCGATTACCTATGATGTTAAAAATTGCATTATAAATGGATCAAAAGATAAGCTCATCGTAGTAGAAGGGTTAGAAGATTATTTAATTGCTGATAATGGTAACTCTTTACTAATTTGTAAGCGTGGTAATGAGCAACAAATGCGCACTATTGTAAAGGATGTTAAGCTAAATAAAGGGGGAGAATTTCTGTAAACCTAAGCAAGTCTTACTTTTAAAATAGTTAAGCATTGTGCAACAGGCTCAATTTACTGGTAGGACTGGGATATACTAAAACCTATATCCTATTCCATTTTTAAACTTATAAACAGTATTATTTATTGGAATTACGGGTGCATTATCATAAGCCATTGTAAAATTACTAGTAAAAATTAACTTGGCAGTTATGCTCAGGTTAATGTTAACTTCTAACGAAACACGAGGGCTAAAAAAATCTGTATAAGTGGCTTGATAATAACTGATAATATTAAAATGAAAGTGATTGTTTACATCTCCAAAAAAGGAAATGTAGTTGCTGCTCTTCCATAAGTTTTTCGAAACTACCTCTTCTTCAAATTTCCAGTTTTCCCATTCTTTTATAATGGCTGCGCCTAAAATAATGCCATACTTGTTTTTATCAAACATTTTATATCGCAAGCCAGCACCTAATAAATTCCTGTCTTGCATCCCTCGAATGGCATTATATTGTATTTGTCCATACACCTCTTCTCCAAGTTTTTTGTTCCGATTAAATATGGCTCTAACATGAGCGTAACCATCACTTAGTAAGGTTTCATTATTGCTAGTAGCAAAACTTAATTTGGAAATGGCCATAATGCTATGCCTTTTAAATTTCCTTATCACATCTACATTATAGCCCATATTGGCAACACTCACTTCTTGGTCTATTAAAGTGAAAAATACACTTAGCCTTCCTAACCATTTTATCGAATCGTTTTGAAGTAAACCTTTGTTGAAGTTTAGTATTTGAGCATTTGAAACGGCAAGGAGCGAAAAACTTAAAAGAAGAGTAAAAATTATTTTTTTCATATCGAATTTTTTTTAAGAGATATGTCAAAAATGATAATTTGAAATTGAACGGCAAAAGATGTGAATTATAAATTACTATCATCCGAGTAATTAAAATTTGACCTAAAAAAGGTAGTTTATGAT
>CAZZML010000054.1:0-8231 GCA_964654735.1 uncultured Roseivirgaceae bacterium
GTTAAATTATAAATCAAAAATAATCCATTGAAGACAACAACCGAAAAAGAGTACCAACAAATTTTAGCAGAATGCAGAGCCCTTTTTAATAATAAGGCATCTGATTATGGTACAGCATGGCGAATTTTGAGGTTGCCTTCTATCACCGATCAAATATTTATCAAAGCAAATAGAATTCGTTCTATTCAGGAAAAAGGCATTAGCAAAGTAGGTGATGGTATTCATGGCGAATTTGTGGCTATTATTAATTATGGCATTATTGCACTTATTCAGCTTCGGTTGCAAAATGATAACCGAATGGAACTGCCTTTGGATGAATTAATGAACTTATACGATCAAGAAGCAAAGGAAACACTCAACTTACTTTTAAATAAAAATCACGATTATGACGAAGCCTGGAGAGATATGCGAGTAAGTTCCATTACTGATATTATTCTAATGAAGCTGCTCAGGGTAAAACAAATTGAAGATAACGAAGGCAAAACAATTGTGTCGGAAGGATACGATGGCAATTATAGAGACATGATTAACTATGCTGTTTTTGCCTTAATTAAACTAAATAAAGAATGAAAATAGTAGATAAAATCATTGCCTTTTTAGTTGGCGCATTATTTATTTTTTCTGGTCTGGTAAAAATTGATGACCCCATGGGTACTCAAATTAAGTTGGGAGAGTATTTTGAGGTGTTCTCGTCCGATTTTGGTCAGTTTTTCGAGTGGTTTATACCTTTTGCAATGCCTATTGGCTTTACGCTTATTGTGGCAGAAATTGTATTAGGGGTAGCACTGTTAATTCATTACAGAATGAAAATTACGAGTTGGGCTTTGGTGGTAATTATTACATTTTTTACATTTTTAACTTTTTACTCGGCTTATTTTAACAAAGTTACCGATTGTGGGTGCTTTGGTGATGCTATACCTTTAACACCATGGCAATCTTTTACCAAAGATATAATTCTTGTAGTACTTATTGGCTTTATTTTCTGGAGAAAGGATAATCTAAAACCGATGCTATCGGCTAAAATTGGATTGTACACAATTATCGGTTCAGCATTGGTTTCAATATACATTGGTGTTTCTGCCATTAGGCATTTGCCACCTATTGATTTTAGACCCTATGCCATAGGCGATAATATTCAAGCCAATATGATTCCTGAGGAGCAACCCATTTTTGAATATGTGTTTGAAAAGGATGGGCAAGATATAATTTCTGGTGATTATTTATCTGAAAAAGACGGTTATACTTATAAATCACATCGAATCACCAATGAGGATAAAACCATTCCTAAAATTACAGATTATAATGTGTGGAATGAAGAAGTAGGTGATTTTACGAAGCAAAGCCTTTCAGGTGTAAAGCTCTTTTTTATTTCTTATAATGTAAATGAAGCCTCTAAAGATAAAATGAGAGAAATTGTTGAATTAGTGAATAAATTACCCGAAATAGAAACAATTGCATTTACTTCGTCATCGGCTACTGACTTTGATCAATTCAGGCACACCTATCAATTGGCCACTCCCTATTTTTATGGAGATGCTACGGTATTAAAGGCTATGATTCGCTCTAATCCAGGGCTTATGCTTATGCGTGATGGTACGGTACTTGGCAAATGGCATGTAAATGATGTGCCCTCGGCAGAAGAAGTTAGGTCTCTTTTGAAATAGAATGCGCAAAATTTTTCTCATCGGAATGCCCGGCAGTGGCAAATCTACTATTGGAAAAACATTAGCAACAGAACTTGGTTATTCATATTTAGATTTAGATGCTGAAATTGAACGTAGTGAAGGTGCTACAATTGAAGCCATTTTTGAGTTGAAGGGAGAAGCCTATTTTAGGCAAATTGAAGCTCAGATACTTAGTAAAGTTTCAGAAAAAGAGAGGAGTATTGTAGTTGCAACAGGCGGAGGTGCTCCTTGCCATTATAATGGTCTCCAGCTAATGAACTTAAGCGGCACAACAATATTTATAGATGTAAAACCTAAAACGTTAATTGAACGATTAAAATCTGATACCAGCAGACCTTTATTAAAAAAAGGTGTTGAGAAAAATATTCGAGAACTGTACAAGAAACGGATTAGTGCATATTCAAATGCACATATAAAAATTAAGGCCGACAACATTACTATTGCCGGCCTCATTAAGAGAATAGTTGAAGAACTTAAATATCTCTAAAACTTATACCCTAACGTAAAAATACCTCGTATAGTATTAGAATTTATATCAATAATAGGTTCTGAGTAATCGGAGAGAAGGTAAGGTGAGTATTGAGAGGCTCTATCTTGCAATACAAGTGCAAAATCAGCATAAAACTGATCTAATAACACTCCTACTCCTCCCGAAAAAGATTGCCTTCTAAACTTTAAGCTTTCTTGCTTATCGGTTGGTACACCATTAATAGCATAGCCGGCTCTTAAGCGCAAGGGTGAAAGCCGAATTTCTATTCCGGCCTTTAAATTAATTTGGTTAGAAAAATTTGCCAGCATGTATTCATTATCATCTCTCATAGAAAATTCTTGCGCATCTAAGTTAGTTTTTCCATAATTTATAAATTCGGCATCTAAAGTTAAAAACCCTAGTTTACCTAAAAATACGGCTCCTCCCACCGCATACTTTACAGGTGTTTTTAAGGTATAAATAGACTCAATTATGGCAGATTCAACATAGGTCGAATTAAGTAAAGTATCGCCTCCAATAAGGTCTTCATAATAAAAATTGTTCCAATTAGCTCCCATCGTAGTTTCATAAGAGTCGTTGAGATTATACACAGTTCTTGTGGTTATGCTAGCTCCAATTCTAAAAGCTGGTGCAGGTCTAATAATGATACCGAAATTTACGTTTACACCTGTTCCGTTAATGGCCAATCTTTCTGCTGCATTAAAGCTATTTAAAGGGAGATACTCAATAGAATCAGTATTAGAGTAATCATAATTTGATTCAGTAAATGTTTTTGTTGACTCATAATTTAAAGTTACCAAGCCTAAATTAAATCCAAAGTAAAATACATCGCCAAAATTGCCTCCATACCCTAAGGTAATTTGATATTGAGAACCACTCGTTTCAATAGTTTCGGTTTGTTGCACCTCTGGTCTATAAAAGCTTGTAACGTCTGAAAAATACTCATCATCTGGTGCGTTGATATCAGTTACATCCCAAGGGCCAATTAAGTAATTATAATAGGCAAGAGATGTTAAATCAAAGGCGTCTTCCATATTTGGAAAATCACTAGCAGGGTAGCCATTTGCATTTTCAATAAAATAGTCAATCATACTATTATTAGTATTGGTGCCATCATAAACAACCCTGGAGTTAAAGTCATTTATTTTTTGCACTCCAAAACCCCAAGAGCCTCCTAACCAAACATCGGCTTCTACTCTGTTTGGGTTGGATAGTACCAATGAAATTTGATCTAGCGAAAACTTGGTTTTAGTATTGCTGCTTAACGAATTGTTTAGCGTTGTTTTAGTATTAGTCACATTTATGGCCGGGGTCAGGGCTACTTCCCAACTGTTATATAAGCCCAAACCGGCAGGATTAGATAAAATAGCCGAAGGGTCTGCTCCTAAAGCTATCGAAGCACCCCCTAGAGCTTGAATCCTGGCACTACCCAAAGGTTGTGTATTGCTAAAACGAATGGCATCTTGGTAATAGGATTGTCCGTTTACCAAAATAGGCAAAGCAATAGCTGCAAGAAAAAATATTTTTTTCATTTAAATAACCTCGGATACTTCAAGAAATTCTATTTACTAATTTCCTCTTCTGCCACTACTTCTGGAACTTCCGGAAGAGGGTCTTGAACCAGAGCCACTTGACCTGCTCCCAGTACTTGGTCTGCTATAACTTGATGATCGTGAGCCAGATGAAGAGCCAGAACTTCGATAGTTATTAGATGACCTGTTTGAACTATTATTCCAATTACTACTGTTTGAATTGCGATTGGTTCTATTTGAGGTGTTTACTCTATTTGTTCTAGCCTTATTAGTGGTTCTATTATATGCACTATTAGGATATTTTCGATACGAACCACTTCTTGAAGCCCTTGATGAACTTCTTCCATTGGTTTTAACCGAGCTGCTACTTTTTGCTGGTCTATCAGAAATGGCTACTCGATTAGACCTCGATCGAGAAGTGGCACTTGCATTTCTGGAACCAGAAATTACCTTTCGTCCATTTCTATATCTGACTTCGTTTCTAACGTTACTCGAATAGTTTGTGAACCCGTTGGTTGGACACCAATTGGCAGAGTTGTAGCCATTAATGCCAAACCTGTTATCCCGGAAACCAAATCCATTATATCTCCAGGGGTCGTATCCAAAAGAGGTATAATTCCAAGGATCATAATAACTAAAAAACGGATCATAATAAGGGCTAAATGGATCGTTATATGGATTGTAAAACCGATTAGAAGAATTAAATCCACGGTAAGGAGAACCAAAACCATACCCCATGCCATACGATAACATAACGTTTACATTTGGTCTGTTATTAAAAGAGGGGGTGTTGCCGTATGTAGTTATTGGTAAGGATTCATACGTTTTATCTTTAGGCAGGCTATAATCTTTAATAAAGTATTGATTGTTTGCGTCATTTGGGTTTCCTTCTGGCTGAACCGTTGGGCTTCCCGCACTCGTACTTTGAACCGTTGGGCTACCAAAATTATGATTAGCAGCGTATTCTGATTGCTCATCTGTAAGGTTTGAATGGTCTAAATTATTATTAGCAGAGGCATAAATTTTTTCTCTATCTTTTTTTGAAAAATACATGTCGTCATTTTCTGCCCATTTAGACTGACTAAAACTAATTGCAGGGAACAAGAATGCTGCAAGCATTACACTGGATAATAGTTTTTTAGTTTTCATGTTCTTAAAATTTTAGTACAACATTCAATTACTTAGTTTAAAGATAACGAGAGCCACTAACAAGATATATATTTGCACCTCATTATTTTTAATATATAATAGGAAATAAGCAATATTCATACCAAACAATGGGAAAAGGGATTACAAAAAGAAGTGAAGATTATTCAGCATGGTATAACGAACTAGTTAAAAAGGCCGATTTAGCCGAAAATTCTGCTGTAAGAGGTTGCATGGTGATTAAACCACATGGTTATGCTATTTGGGAAAATATGCAAGCCGTACTAGATAAGAAGTTTAAAGAAACAGGTCATTATAATGCTTACTTTCCCATTTTTATTCCTAAATCATATTTTAGTAAAGAGGCTAGCCATGTAGAAGGGTTTGCCAAAGAATGTGCTGTTGTTACCCATTATCGATTAAAGAATGACCCCAATGGAGATGGCGTTATTGTTGACCCTGAGGCAAAACTAGAGGAAGAACTTATTGTAAGACCTACTTCTGAAACCCTTATTTGGGATAGCTATAAAAAATGGATTCAGTCGTACCGTGATTTGCCTATTTTGTTAAACCAATGGGCAAATGTGGTACGTTGGGAAATGAGAACAAGGTTATTTTTACGTACAGCTGAGTTTTTATGGCAAGAAGGCCACACCGCCCACGCCACAAAAAAAGAAGCGGAAGAAGAAGCACTTCAAATGATGCATATATATGCTGATTTTGTTGAAAATTATATGGCTTTACCTGTGCTAAGAGGAGTAAAAACGGAGAGTGAGCGATTTGCAGGAGCTTTAGAAACGTATTGCATTGAAGCACTTATGCAGGATGGAAAAGCACTACAAGCTGGAACATCTCACTTCTTAGGTCAAAATTTTGCCAAGGCATTTGATGTTAAGTTTGCAGATAAAAGCGGCAAACTCGATTATGTTTGGGGCACTTCGTGGGGTGTAAGTACTCGATTAATGGGAGCATTAATTATGGCGCACTCCGATGATGAAGGCTTAGTATTACCTCCAAAATTGGCTCCAACACAAGTGGTTATTATTCCTATATTTAGAAGTGAAGAAGAGCTAGCGGCCATAAGTAAAGTGGCTGATGTTGTAGTAAAAGAGCTTAGAGCAAAGGATATTACTGTTAAGTTTGATAAACGAGATACGCACAAACCAGGGTGGAAATTCGCAGAGTATGAGCAAAAAGGAATACCTGTAAGAATTGCCATTGGGCCCCGTGACTTGGAAAGTAAACAAGTTGAAGTAGCTCGTAGAGACACCAAGGAAAAGACTACTTATACAATGGAAGGGCTTTCAGGAACAATTGCTACGCTTTTAGAAACTATTCAAACGGATATGTTTACAAAAGCTTTGCAGTTTAGAGATGATAAAACGACTATTGTTAATTCTTATGATGAGTTTAAATCTGTGTTAGAAGAAAAAGGTGGGTTTATCTACGCTCATTGGGATGGAACCAGTGAAACAGAAGAAAAAATTAAGAAAGAAACGAAAGCAACAATCCGATTAATTCCTTTAGAAGGCAATAACGAAGCTGGTAAATGCATAATTACTGGAAACTCTTCAAAAGGTAGAGTTGTGTTTGCAAAAGCATATTAATATTAACTATAAACAATAAATTAAAATGAAAAAATTAGCGATTGTATTAGGTGTTTTTATGTTCTCTTTTGGGAGTTCGCAAGCACAGGAATTATTAGAATTATTAAAGAAGGATCTTAATAAAGAAAAAAGAGCGTTGGTTGCAGAAGCAATGGATGTTAAAGAAGAGAATAAAACTGCTTTTTGGGAGGCTTATGGTGAGTACGAAACAGCTACAAATACGTTAATAGATATGCGTGCTAAAAACATAGAAAAATTTGCAGATAACTACGATAAGCTAACCGATGAAATTGCAGACGAAATCGCTTCTACTTACATGTCGAGTAAAGTAAAACAGTTAAAAGTTCTTAAAACAACCTATAAAAAAATGAAGAAAATATTGGGAGCAAGACAAGCTGCTCGTTTTATTCAAATTATGAATCAGGTGCAATTGCTAATTGATGTGCAAATTGCTAGCGAAGTGCCTTTGATTGAGTAGTTTTTTTAGACGTTAGATTATAAATGCTTAGATAAATCAAATTTGAGTACAGCCCAACATCTAACATCTTGTGTCTAACGTCTAATTTTTCTTTCCCGCCAACTGCCCGCAGGCAGCATCAATATCTTTGCCTCTACTCCTTCTTACCTTAACGGTTACCCCTCGTTTATCTAAGTAAGCCGCAAATTTATCTAACGATTTTTCCTCAGCTTTTGCAAAAGGGGTGTCAGCCACAGGGTTGTATTCTATAATATTTACCATACACGGAATGTGCTTCGTAAACTGATAAAGTTCTTCGGCATCCTCCAACGAATCGTTAAAGTTATAAAAGAGAATGTACTCATAAGTAACCTGATTTTTTGTTTTAGAGAAATAGTATTTCAACGCATCTCTAAGTTCCACAAGAGAGTTTGTTTCATTAATGGGCATAATCTCATTTCGCTTAATGTCGTTGGCTGCATGTAATGAAACCGCCAAGTTAAATTTGACTTCATCATCTCCTAGTTTTCGAATCATCTTAGCAATGCCTGCTGTAGAAACAGTAATTCGTCTGGGTGCCATTCCTAGCCCTTCTGGTGATGTAATATGCTCTACCGATTTTAGCACATTGGCATAATTTAAAAGTGGCTCGCCCATGCCCATATATACAATATTGGTCAGCGGTTGATCATACTCCTTTTCAGCCTGATTCTTTATAATTACAACTTGGTCATAAATTTCCGAAGCATCTAAATTACGCTTACGATCTAGTTTGCCGGTGGCGCAAAATGTACAACTTAACGAGCAGCCCACTTGCGAAGAAATGCAAGCTGTCATTCGTTTTGTAGTAGGAATTAATACGCCTTCCACCCTGTTATCGTCAAAAAGTTGAAGCGATGATTTTATCGTGCGGTCATTACTCTTTTGCTCATCTTCAACAACTACATTATTAATGATAAAATGAGATTCAAGCATTTCTCGAGTCGCCTTTGATAAGTTAGTCATTTGCCCGAAGTCGGTCGCTGATTTTTGCCATAGCCACTCATAGACTTGCTTTGCTCTAAACGCTTTATCCCCCCGGGCTTTAAAAAATGCTTTTAGTTCTTCAATGGTTAATTTTCGTATGTCTTGCTTATCTTGTGGCATGTCGCAAAGGTAGTCTTACTAACGATTCGTATAAAGATAATTAACCACAAAGAACACAGAGTCTATAAAAAAACAGAGTACACAAAGAGAGTTTCTCTGTGAACTTTGCGCCTTCTTTGTGCTCTTTGTGGTTAAATTTAATGCCAAATTGTCTTAAAATAACGCAAT